>NZ_JBFAVI010000020.1:0-66618 GCF_040679695.1 Micromonospora sp. NPDC052213 | reverse complement strand
GGGCGCCGTGGCGTGTGCGGTGCGGGTCAGGCGCGGCCGCGGCGGGTGCGAACCTCCTGCAACCGCTCGGCGAGGATGTCCTCCAGCTCGGCGATGGAGCGCCGCTCCAGCAGCATGTCCCAGTGGGTACGCGGCGGCTTGGCCTTCTTCTGCTCCGGCTCGCTGCCGTCGACCAGCCGGGCGACGCTGCCGTCGAACTTGCACTCCCAGGTCGTGGGGACCTCGGCGTCGACGGCGAACGGCACCTCGAACTGGTGACCCTTGGCGCAGAGGTACTCGCGGGTCTGACGCGGCGCGAGCTCCGTGTTGCGGTCGGATTCGTAGCTCACCGCGCCCAGACGGCTTCCGCGCAGCATACGCTCGCCCATGATCGACTTCCCCTCGTTGGTGGTGCTGGTCTTCTCGGTGTAACGGTCCGTTCCCGCCGGGCCATTCCCGCCCGGGGCGCTGCCGCGCCGCCGGGCGAGCCTGAACCAGGGTAGCCGGCCATGCCAGCCGCCCGGCGGGGTCGTCCCCGGCCGGGTCGGTTGGGTGGAGTGTTTCCGTTGCCAACGGGGATGTTAACCGCCCGAGTGGAGCGGAGGTTGCGATGGTGGGTGACGCGCCGGTGCAGTCCCGTCCGCCCTCCGGGCGGACGTTCTTCGGCCACCCGCGGGCGCTGTCCACCCTCTTCCTCACCGAGATGTGGGAGCGGTTCAGCTTCTACGGCATGCGGGCGATCCTGGTGCTGTACCTGACCGCGTCCGTGGCCGACGACGGGCAGGCGATGGGGGAGGCCAGCGCCAGCGCCGTCTACGGCACCTACAACGCGATGGTCTACCTGATGGCGCTGCCGGGCGGCTGGGTCGCCGACCGGCTCATCGGCGCCCGCCGCAGCGTCCTGTGGGGCGGGGTCGTCATCGCCGCCGGGCACTACGTCATGGCGATCCCGACGCAATGGAGCGTCTTCGCGGGCATGGCGCTGATCGTCGTCGGCACGGGCCTGCTCAAGCCCAACATCTCGACGATGGTCGGCGACCTCTACGACCGGGACTCCCCGCGCCGCGACGCCGGCTTCTCGATCTTCTACATGGGCATCAACATCGGGGGATTCGCCGCCCCACTGGTCACCGGCTTCCTCGGCGAGAAGGTCAACTGGCATCTGGGCTTCGGGGCCGCCGCGGTCGGCATGACCTTCGGCGTGCTGCAGTACGTGCTGGGCCGGCGCAATCTCGGCGACGCGGGCGCGCGGCCCGCCGACCCGCTGCTCGGCGCCGACCGCCGCCGCGCGCTGACCCGCGTCGGCGCGGTCGCCGCCCTGGTCGTGCTCGCGGTCGTCGTCCTCGCCGTGGCCGGGGCGTTCACCGTCGACACCGTGGTCAACCTACTCGCCGCCGCCACCGTACTGATCACCATCGGGTACTTCGTGCGGATCATGGTGGACCGGGAGTTGAGCGCCACCGAACGCAGCCGGATGAAGGCGTACGTGTGGTTGTTCGTCTTCGCCGCCGCGTTCTGGCTGATCTACGACCAGGCCGGGTCGGTGCTGAACATCTTCGCCGCCGACAACACCGACCGCGACGTCGCCGGGTTCACCTTCCCCGCGTCGTGGCTCCAGTCGGTCAACCCGATCCTGATCATCATCGGGGCGCCGCTGTTCGCGTTGCTCTGGCTGCGGCTGGGGCACCGGGTCTCCACCCCGGTGAAGTTCGCCGTGGGCCTGGTGCTCAACGGCCTGTCGTTCGTGCTGATGGCCGCCGCCGCCCAGGCCGCCGTCGGCGGCGACCTGGTCTCGCCGTGGTGGCTCGTGGCCGTGTACGCCATCCAGGTCGCCGGCGAGCTGTCGCTGAGCCCCGTCGGCCTGTCCGCCACCACCAAGCTGGCGCCGGTCAAGTACGCCAGCCAGATGATGGGACTGTGGTTCCTCGCCACCGCCGTCGGCGACGCGATCGGCGGGCAGGTGGCCCGGCTCGCCGACACCTGGCCCGAGCCGACGTACTTCCTCACCTTCGGCCTGGCCTCGGCGGCTCTCGGGCTCGGCGCGGTGATGTTCGCCCGGCACATCCGGGGCCTGATGGCCGGCATCCACTGACCAGGGCGGCGGGCCGTGCCCGTGCCGTCGCGGCAGGCCCGCTGGGCGCCGCCGGACGGCCGGGCCGCACGCCCGGGCCCGGCGGGCGGCGGCCGGGTCAGGCGGCCGGGGTCGGGGGCAGCGGCAGCGGCAGGCCGGGCAGCCCGTCGATGCTGCGGGCGATGTGCTCCTTGCCGGCGAAGTAGTCGCTCAGCGAGGCGTCGTCCTCCCGGGCGAACCGCTTGCCGTGCAGGTCCCGGTCGGCGTCGTAGGTCATGAACGGCACCGCGTAGCCGCAGGTGTCGCGGATCAGTTCGGCGCGCACCACGACGATCGCCCGCAGGCCGTGCACGCTGGTGTCGACGTCCGGGAAGTGGCCCATCAGCTCGGCCCAGCGGGGGTCGTCGCGGAACACCGGCTCGCCGCGCCCGTGCACCCGGACGATGTTCGGCGGCCCCTGGAACGCGCACCACATCAGCGTGATCCGGCCGTTCTCCCGCAGGTGCGCGATCGTCTCGGCGTTGCTGCCGGCGAAGTCCAGGTACGCCACGGTGTGCGCGTCGAGCACCGCCCAGGAGCCGCGCAGGCCCTTGGGGGACAGGTTGATGGTGCCGTCGCCGGACAGCGGCGCGGTGGCGGTGAAGAACAGCGGCTGCTCCTCGATGAACGTGCGCAGCCGGCCCTCGATGCGTTCGTGTGTCTTTCCCACCCGGCCATCATCGTCCCGTCGCGACTGTCGCCGTTGCCCCGCGGTCGGTGGCGTCCCACACCCCGGACACCGTCGTCCCCGCCCGGACGACGGGCGCGCCTTCACCCCGGGCAGGGCCCGCCGGCCCGCCGGAGCGGGCCGGCCCGGCCCGTCGGCCAGCCGGGCCGGCGCAGACCGCCGGCCCGTCGGGCCGGTCAGGTGGTCGGCGGGCCCACGTCGCGGGGGCCGAGGTGGGCCAGGGCGGCGGCGAGGTGGCTGACCTGCTCGGCGAGCTGGGCCACCCGCCGGTGCGCCTCGTCGCGGTCGGTCTCGGCGGCGCGCAGCCGTACCGCCAGCTCGTCGAGCCGGCCCTGCGCGGCGGTCGCGGCGTCCCGCGCGGCGGCCAGCTCCGCGCCCAGCGTGTCGTGCCGGCCGGCGAGCGCCGCCAGGTCCGCGCGGGCGCGGTCGGCCTCCGCCGCGGCCTGCGCGCGGGCCGCCTCGGCCTCCTGCCGGGCCCGCGCCGCCTCGGCGGCCGCCGTCCGGGCCGCGGCGGCCTCGGCCCGCGCCTGCTCGGCCTGCTCGCGCGCCCGGTCGGCCCGGTCCCGGGCGGCTTCGGCGTCGGCGTGTAGGCGCTGCGCCCGGTCGAGCGCCTCGGCGGCGTCGCGGGCCGCCCGGTCGGCGTCGCCGCGGGCGGCGTCCCGCTCACCGCTCAGGTCGGCGGCCCGGCGGCGCTCCGCGTCCAGGTCGGCGCGCACGGCACGCAGTTCGTGGCGGGCCGCGTCGCGGTCGCGTTCGGCCTGCGTTCGCAGTGCCTCCGCGGCGCTGGCCTGCCGGCGGGCCTCGTCGCGGGCCGCCTCGGCCCGGTCGGCGCGCTCGGCCGCCGTCGTGGCCTGCTCGGCGGCGCGTCGGGCCTCCTCGCGGGCGGTGTCCCGCTCGGCGGCGGCCGACCGGGCCTCCTCGCGGGCCCGGACGGCCGCGGCGGCGGCGTCCTCGGCGTCGCGGCGGGCCTCGTCCCGCTCGGTCTGGGCCGCCGCCACCTGGGTCGCCGCGTCGGCGCGGGCCTGTGCCAGCTGGCGTTCCACGCCGACCGGGGACAGCTCGGCGTGCAGCGCCTCGGCGAGGGTCTCCGCGACCTGCTCCAGCCGGTCCACGGCCTCCCAGGTGCGGGCCACCTGGCCGGGCAGGCCGGGGGCGTTGCGGTGCCGCATCCGGCTGTTGCGTGAGGCCCGCTGGCAGGCGCCGTCGTTGTCGCGGCAGTAGCGGAACGGCCGGCCGGCGCCGACGCGCTGCGGCACCTCCCGACCACAGTGGGCGCAGGGGCGGGTGTCGGCGGCGGCGGCGGGCTGGGCGTCCATCGAGGGCGGAGTCTACTGCGCTGCCCGGCCCCCGCCGGCACAGCGGCCGCCCCTGTGCGGGTTGGTCCGCCGGCACCGCGCCGACGCCGACTAGCGTGTCCGGTGTGGCCGTCTCCCCGTACGTCGCGAAGCTGCGCGCCCACGTCGGCGCGGACCTGCTCCTGCTGCCCGGCGTCAGCGCGGTCGTCCGTGACGACGCCGGTCGGCTGCTGCTGGCCCGCCGCGCCGACAACGGCCGCTGGTCCCTGCCCGGCGGCCTCATCGACCCCGGCGAGCAGCCCGCCGACACCCTCCTGCGGGAGGTGTACGAGGAGACCGGCGTGCACGTACGCATCGACCGGGTCGGCGGCGTCGCCACGCACCCGGTCGTCTACCCCAACGGCGACGCCTGCGAGTACCTGAACGTGTGGTTCCGGTGCCACGCGGTGGGCGGCGAACCGCGGGTCAACGACGACGAGTCCCTCGAGGTGTGCTGGTTCGACCCGGCCGACCTGCCCGACCTCGACGACTGGGCGCGGCTGCGCATCGACACCACCCTGCGCGAGGACGCCCCCACCTGGCACGCCCCGCCCGGCGAGCGGCACCCGGCGCTCGACCAGCCCGACGCGCTCTGAACGGACCGTCAGCGCCCCGGCTACGTGCCCACCGCGTCGGCGGTGGGCACGGCACGTCGGGGTGCGGCGTCAGGGCATGGCGACGGCGGCGCGGGACCGGTCGGCGGCGATGCGCACCGCCAGCGCCGCCAGGACCGTTCCCGTCAGCAGCCGCTGCACCCTCAGCCACAGCGGCCGGCGGGCGAAGAACCCGGCGAGCGCGCCGGCGGTGAGCACGATCAGCGCGTTCACCGTGAGCGCCACCACGATCTGGGTCAGCCCCAGCACCAGGCTCTGCGCCGCGACGTGGCCCCGGGCCGGGTCGATGAACTGCGGCAGCAGCGACACGTACAGGATCGCGATCTTCGGGTTGAGCAGGTTGGTGACCAGGCCCATCGTGAACAGCCGCCGAGCTGGGTCGGGCGGCAGCGGCGCCGGCGTGAACGGCGACTGCCCGCCGGGGCGCAGCGCCTGCCAGGCCAGCCACAGCAGGTACGCCGCCCCGGCCAGCTTGACCGCCGTGTAGAGGGCGGGCACCAGCACGAACACCGTGGCGATGCCGGCGACCGCGGCGACCAGGTAGACGCCGAAGCCGGCGGCGACGCCGAGCAGCGAGACCAGCCCGGCCCGTCGGCCCTGGGTCACCGACCGGGAGACCAGGTAGACCATGTTCGGGCCGGGGGTCAGCACCAGCCCCAGCGCCACCAGCGCGATACCCACGAGCGCACCCGTACCGACCATGTCGACTCCCGTCCCGTCCCACTCGGCTGCCGCCGACCCTACGCCCGCACCTGCGCCGGCCGGCGTCCGGCATCGGGCGCCCGGCGGGCCGCGACGGCCGCGCGGGTCTCCTCGGCGACCAGGTCGGCGTTGATCGCCGCGCCGGCCGCCGAACCGGCGGACACGGAGGTGACCACCTGGGCGCGCGGGTCCGTGACGTTGCCGGCCACCCACACGCCGGGGACCGTGGTCGCCCCCGTCGGGTCGGACGGGACGGCGCTGCCGATGACCTGGCCGCCCATCTCCTGCTCCACCGCCGCGAGGCCGAGCGACGTCAGCACGTCGGCGCGGGCGTGGAAGCGGGGAGCCACCACCAGCGCCCCGCACGGCAGCACCTCGCCGCCGGCCAGCCGCACGCCGGTGAGCGCGTCACCGGCGACCTCGAGCGCGGCGACGGGACCGTCGACCACCCGCACGCCGCGGGCCGCGAGCTGCTCGTCCTCCTCGGCGGTGAACGCGCACCCGCCGTGCCGCACGACCGTCACGTCGGCGCTCCAGTGCCGCCGCAGCAGCGCCTGGTGCGCGGCCAGCGGGCCGGTGGCCAGCACCACCAGCGGCTCGTCGCGCACCTCCCATCCGTGGCAGTACGGGCAGTGCAGCACGTCGCGGCCCCACCGTTCGGCCAGTCCCGGCACGTCGGGCAACTCGTCGACCAGGCCGGTGGTCACCAGCAGCCGCCGGGCGTCGACCGTGCGGCCGTCGGTGAGGGCCACGCGGAACCCGCCGCCGTCGCGTGGCGCCGCCGAGCGGACGCCGCCGTGGACGAAGTCCCCGCCGTAGCCGGCCACCTCGGCACGGCCGGCCGCCAGCAGCTCGCCCGGCGGCGTGCCCTCGCGGGCCAGGTAGTTGTGCACGTGCCCGGCCGGCGCGTTGCGCGGCTCGCCGGTATCCACGACCAGCACCGAGCGGCGGGCCCGGGTCAGGGCCAGCGCCCCGCTCAGCCCGGCCGCGCCGCCGCCCACGACCACCACGTCGTACGTCTCACGCACGGAACTCTCCCTCCGTCGTCGGCGGATCCCACGCCCCGCCGCCGACCCGACTGTCCGTCGGGAGCGAGGCGAGCGGCAAACATCGTTGCCGGAACGGCAAAACTCGGGGGTGTGGCCGGGCCGAGCCCGCCGCCCGACGTCGGCGGCGCGACCGGGCCGGCAGCGCGTGGGGCCCGACCCGTGCCCCCACGGCGACGACGGCAGCGGGGAGACTGGGCCGATGCTGCGCGCACCGGCCACCCCGACCCTGCCGGAACTGTCGTTGCGTCCCTGGCGCGACGCCGACGCCGACGCCCTGGTGGCGGCGTACCGGGACCCGGTGCTGCTGCGCTGGACCCGGGCGCCGGTGACCACGACCACCGAGGCGCGCCGCTTCGTGGCGGCGGCCCGACGCGACTGGGACGACGGGTGCCGGTTCAGCTTCGCCGTGGTCGAGCCGCACCCCGCCGGCGAGACCCTGGTCGCCCAGGTGGTGCTCAAGAACGTCGCCGCGGGGCGCGGGGACGCCGAGGTCGGCTACTGGACGGCCGCGCCCGCCCGGGGTCGCGGCATCGCCCCGCACGCCCTGGACGCGGTCACCCGCTGGGCGTTCGCCCGGTTCGCCGGCCTGCGGCGGCTGGACCTGATGCACCAGATCGACAACCCGGCGTCCTGCCGGGTCGCCGAGAAGGCCGGCTACCGCTTCCAGGAGGTGCTGGCGGCCCGCCCGCCGTTTCCCCGCGACGGCCACCGGCACGCCCGCTGGCCCTGACCGCCGGGAATGCCCGGCACCGCCACCGCGCTGTCCCCTCCGGCGGCGCCGACGGCCGGGGCCGCGTTACCGTGGGCCGGGGAGGTGTCGGCGGGTGGACAGCTGGGAAGCGACGGTCGAGGCGCGGATCCGCGCGGCCCAGGAGCAGGGCGAGTTCGACAACCTGCCCGGCGCGGGCAAGCCGATCCCCGGCCGGGGCGAGCCGTACGACGAGTCGTGGTGGATCAAGAGCTTCCTGGAACGGGAGAAGCTCCCGACGGACCTGCTGCTGCCGACCCCGCTGCAACTGCGCCGCCGCGTCGAGCAGGTGCCCGACGAGGTGCGCGACCTGCCCACCGAGGAGTCGGTACGCGCGTTCGTCGCCGACCTGAACGCCGCGATCATCTCCTGGCTGCGCATGCCCACCGGCCCGCGGGTCGCCGTGCGGCCGGTCAACGCCGACGACGTCGTACGCCGTTGGCGAGCCGAGCGGCACCGCGCCGCCGCGCCCGCACCGGAGCCCGCGCCACCCGCCCCGCCGCGCGGCAGACCCCGTCGGGCCTGGCGCCTGCCCTGGCGCCGCCGGGCGGCGTAGCCCGCGTCACCCCACCGCGGCCTGCCACGACCACGAGGTGCGCCGCGGCCGGCCCGGCAGCTCACCACGGCCGGTCAGCCACCGCAGCACCTGCGGCGCCGGCCCGGCGGGGGCGTCCGGGAAGAGCCGACGCACGACGCCGGCACTGAGCCGCTCCGGCGGCTGCCACGGCACGCCGAGACCACGGGCGATGTCGTCGGTGTGCAGCAGCGTCTCCGCCACCCCCATCGCGGCGAAGCCCGCCGGATCGCACGGACCGAAGTGCCAGGCGCGCGTCTGCGGCGCGGCGGCGTCGACCGCCATCCGCAGCAGCCCACCGCAGGCGCCGACGACCCGCAGCACCTCGGCCGGCCCGGCGGCGGGGGAGACGACCAGGTCGAACGGCAGGTATGCCGCCTCGGGTCGCCCGGCGACCTGACCGGCGTACGCCAACAGGTCGTGCGCCACGTGCGCGGCGGTGGTCCAGCAACTCCACTCCAACCCGCCGGCGGGCACGCTCCAGTCCCGTCCGGTGTGCGGGCCGAGGACAGCGGTCATCTCGGCCACCGCGCGGTCCACGTCGGCGCCGGTCAGTTCGATCATTCCCCGACCGTGCCAGCGTCCCACCGACGGCGCAACCGGACATCGTTGCCCTCGGCCGTCGCGGGCCGCTAGGGTCGGACCCGTGACTGCCGGGTCGGCCATGGGCCACGAGCGGACAGGGCACCCGGCCATCCGGTGAGCCGGGGGCGGGCCCGCGGCCCGCCGATGCGCCACATCTTCCGGTGTCGACGTCGCGTCCACCGCCTCGCGCGCCTTTCCCACCATCCACGCCGGTCGTACGCCGGCGCGACTCCACCTTCGCCGCCACCGGTCGCCGGACCGGCGATCCACTGTGGCCGCACTCCTCCTGCCCAGCAGAAAGCAGAGCATGCCCAACGACTTCAACCAGCAGATCATCGACGAGTTCCGCGCCAACGCCGGCCGCGTCAGCGGCCCCTTCGAGGGCGCCCGGCTCATCCTGCTCACCACCACCGGGGCCCGTTCCGGAGCCCCGCACACCACCCCGGTCGGCTATCTGCCCGACTCGGACCGCATCCTGGTCATCGCCTCCGCCGGAGGCGGCCCGAAGCACCCGGACTGGTACCACAACCTGCGCGCCGACCCGCTCGCCACCGTGGAGGACGGCGTCTTCACCTACCAGGCGCGCGCGCAGGTGCTGACCGGGGACGAACGCGACGCGGTCTTCGCCCGGGCCGTGGAGGCCGACCCGGGCTGGGCCGCGTACCAGGCGAAGACGTCGCGGGTGATCCCGGTGCTGGCGTTGCGCCAGGTGGCGGGCGGGCCGCCGAACGCGCCGTCCTGGGGCGCGGCACTCAAACTGGTCCACGACGCGTTCCGGCGGGAACTCGCGCTGATCCGCGACGAGGTCGACCGCTCCGGCCCGGGCCTGGGCGCGCAGCTGCGGGTGAACTGCCTGACCGTCTGCCAGGGCCTGCACCACCACCACACCAACGAGGACGACGGCATGTTCGCCGCCCTCGACGGGCAACGCCCCGACCTCGCCCCGACCCTGGCGCGGCTGCGCGAGGAACACCAACGGATCGCGGCGCTCGTCGCGCGCCTCCAGCAGGTCGTCGGCGCCCCCGACGCCGACCCTGCCGAGGTCCGCCGGGAGGTCGCGCGGCTCACCACCGAGCTGGAGGCCCATCTGGCGTACGAGGAGGAGCAGCTCATCCCCGTCCTCGACGCGACCGGCTAGCAGCCGCCCGTGGTGCGCGCGCCCCCCGGCGGCCTCGCCCGCCGCCGGGGGCGCGCGGTCGCTGCTGGCGCCCGGCCGGTTGCGCCCAGAGTTGAGGGTTAGCGCTTCAGAATGCGGATAAATGGCACACAGGTCTCACTAAGCATTTCAATGAAAAACTTGAGGCATGGACGTCGACGACATGAAGCGCCACATCTGCCGGACCTTCGCCGGGGTGACCGCACCCGAGGCGGGCGGGGACACCTTCTTCCTCTACGACCCGCAACGGGACCTGCCGGCCGAGCGTCAGTTGCCGTTCGCGACGATCGTGACCGGCGACCGCTACGACACCGCCTCCGCGTTGAGTCGGCCGGGCTTCTGGCGGCTCAACATCGGATTGACCCGGTCCGGGTACGCGGCCCTGTTCGGGGCGCCGTCGACACGGGGCGAGCACGGCGAGACGGACGCGCGCGTCGACCACACGGCGACGGACGTCGTGCTGCCGCATCCGGTCTACGCGGCGCAACACTGGGTGTGCGTGGTGAATCCCGGCGAGGCGACCCTGGGCACGGTGCGCACGCTGCTGGCCGACGCGTACGACTTCGCGGTCCGCAAGTACGCCAACCACCGGGCCCGCCGCACCCCGTCCTGAGCGGACGGTCTCCCGGTCGGCGCGTTCCGCCTCGGGTGTCGCACCGCGAGGTCAGCTTCGGCGGGCTGCCGTAGGGGCAGGCCCCGGCGAGGACGAGGGACACCGCACATGTCGCGTAACACGCAGACCATCGAGACCTACCTGGACGGGTTCCGGAAGAACGACCACGCGCAGATCCTGTTCGTCATGCGCGACGGCAAGATCGCCGAGCGGCGCGCCTGGGTGGTCGAGCTGAAGGAGAACGACCACCGCTGAGCGCCGGTAGGCGGGGACGACAGTGACGGCGGGGTAGTCCGCGTCGACCACCCCGCCGTCACTGCCACCCGGCCTGGCCACGACGCCGGCGGCACGGGGAGCCGGTACGCCGGGCCGACATGATGCCGGCTAACGCAACAGCCCGCGCTCGTCGACGAGACGAGTCGGATTCCCCGTGAAGACGTCCACCGTCGTCGGCCCGTACGCCAGATTCAGGGTGTCCATTCGATAGCTCCAGGCCCCACCTCGGGCCATCGGCCATGAGAAGCGGTAGTTGATCTGCCAACGCACCCACTCACCACGCCTCAACCACACGGCCGGTGGCCGGCGCCACCGGCGAGGCATACCCCAGGGTGTCACCGCCAGTTCCACGCGCAGCCGGCCGTCGATCTCCTTCAACAACACGTCGGCCCGGTCCGGCTGCCCGTCCCGTGACGACTCCCGCGGCTCGAATCCGCGCGCCTCGTCCATCGACACCTCGTGGACGGCGGGGCACCTGAGCGTCGGCAGGACGAAACCCACCGGCGCCGCGTTCCGAAGCGCCGCCGGTGGCCCACCCCGGGACCGCTTGGTCCACGACGTCCGCACCCACTGCGCCGTAACATCCACAAACCGATCATGGTAGTCGTCGGGCTGGTCGCCGATGGCTGCCACGTCGGGCCGACCCCGGCGACCGCCGAGGCGCTCCCGGACGCCCGGTCGCCACCTGGACCGTCGACGACCTGTCGACGCTCATGCCACCGGCCACCACGTCTGCCCCGCGGGGGCGTCCTTGACGAACACGATCCCGTCACTGCTTGCCAGGTGGGCCGGGTCGAGCGGGGCGTAGCCGAACCAGGGGGACACGCGGGGAGCGGGCGTCACGTCGCCGAGGGCGACGGCCAGCCGGCGGGCGTTGACGACGTATCGGTCCTCCGGGAGCGCGTACAGGAGCCCTTCGATGGTGTCCGGCGGTGGGGTGTCCACACCGTGGTGGCGGATCGTGCCGAGGGCCGTGGCCAGGAAGGCGTACTCCTCGCCCAGTCGGGCGCTGACGATCGCCCCGGCGCTCCACCATTGCACCGGCAGGCCACCCATCCGCATCCCGCTCCTGTTCCGCTGCAGATGCCCGTTGTGGGCGAACGCCAGCGCCGGGCCCCGCTCGGCGATGGCGAGCAGGTTGGCGGCCATCATCGAAGCCCGGGCGCCCAGCAGCCGCGCCATCCGGCTCGGTGACGGGTCGGCCATCCAGAAGTGGTACCGCAGCAGGCCGGTGGCGGTACGACCGTACATGCGTGCCCGGTCCCAGTCGTCGGGTGCCGACGCCGCGATCAGGTGTGGCGTCTGCGCGTCGAGCAGGGCTACCAGGTCGTCGGCGAGCAGCCGCAACTGTTTGGCCTCGGGCGTCTGCCCCACGGACCGGGACGGGTCCATCATCGCGGCGGGATCGGTCCACCGGTCGTCGGCGCCGAGCAGGCGGTCGAGCGTTTCCGGGGTGCAGGGGAGCAGGTCGGCGTCCACCCGGGCGGTGAGGTAGGCGTGGAGTGCGGTGAGGGCCTGCCGGGGGCTCGCGGCGCCGGTGATCTCCAGCGGGCCGTCGAAACCGGCGAAGCGCAGCCGCTCGGGCGCGGGCCGGCCGTCGTTGTACGCGCGCATCCAGCTCACCAGCTCGCGGTTGGCCGCGGACGCGCCGAACCCGTGGCTGAAGCCACGCTCCATGACCTCGTCGAGGGTGCCCGTGCCCGACGTGACGTAGTCGTCCACGACCAGGCCCGTCAGGCAGTCGCTCTCGATCGCGATCGTCCGGTAGCCCTCCTGCTCGACGAGGTGCCGGAAGAGATCGTTTCGCACGTCGAGCAGAACGTCCTCGCCGTGGGTGGGCTCGCCCAGGGCGAGCAGCCGCGGCCGAGCCGACAGCAGCCCCATGACGGAGGCCGCGTCAACGACATGAACGGTGTCTTCGATAGCGGTGGTCATACCCCTAAACGGTATCGTTGAACTTACGGTTGAAAGTTATGCGCTGAATAGGCGGGGCAGTGCGGCGAAACCTTCAAAACAGCGGACAGCTCAGGCCGGTCGACCTGGCGCGCCGGCACGGTCTGTCCACCCAGGCGATCAGGAACTACGAGGCGGCCGGCATCCTTCCGGACGCCGAACGCACCCCGCACGGCTACCGCACCTACACGCCGCTGCACGCGCACGCCCTGCGCGCGTTCCTCGCCCTCGTGGCCGGGCACGGCCACCAGACGGCCGCGGCGATCATGCAGGCGATCAACCGGGACGCGACCGAGGACGCGCTGCGGCTCATCGACGAAAGTCACGCCCAGCTTCTCGACGACCGCCACACCCTCCAGGCCGTCGAAGCCGCGCTTCACGACCTCGGTCCCGTGCCGCAGGAACGCGGCGACACGTTCGTCGGCCCCCTGGCGAGAAGGCTCGGCTTACGCCCAGCCACCCTGCGCAAATGGGAACGCGCCGGCCTGGTCCAACCGCGCCGCGACCCGCAGACGGGCTACCGGGTCTACAGCGCGGCCGACGTGCGCGACGCTCTACTCATCCACCAGCTCAGACGAGGCGGCTACCTGCTGGAGCAGATCGCCCCGCTGATCGTCCAAGTCCGCTCCGCCGGAGGCGTCGCGCCCCTTGAATCGATGCTGCACGACTGGCATGCCCGCCTCTCAGCCCGCAGCCGCGCCATGCTCACCGGTGCCGCGGCACTGGACGCCTACCTCGGCTGCCGGCCGGACCCCGCCCGGAGGCAGGCCGATCTGCCACCAGTTCCGGATCGTTGAGGCGGTAGCCGTGGAGATCGGCCGGATCGATGGATCTGACCGGCGCTCGCCCGTGACGGCCCAGTACGCCCGAAGCTACGACCGAGGGTCAGGTAGCCGAGCTGTAGCCCACTGACCCTGGTGATTTGGCCGCGCCGGCGGGGGCTGGACAGGGCCTCGGTGGCTTCGTGGACGGCGGCGAGGCCCGGTTTGACGTAGCGCCGCACCGACCGTAGGGATTTGTGTCCGGTCCTGGGCATGATGACGTGGCGGAGACGCCCCGGCCGCCGCTTGGCGCGCCGGTCCGGTGGGGATCCCGGCTACCCCAACTGGTCGCGGCGGCGGGTCAGGTAGGCGGTCTCGGCGGTGTTGCCCGCCAGTTCGATGGCTTTGTCGTAGGCCGCGCGCGACTCCTGGCCGCGGCCCAGCCGGCGCAGCAGGTCGGCGCGGGTGGCGTGGTAGGCGTGATATCCGGCCAACCTGTGCTCAAGGCGCTCGACGGCCGCGAGTGCCACGTCCGGGCCATCGAGCTCGGCGACCGCGATGGCGCGGTTGAGGGTGACGATCGGGGAGGGGTCGAGGCGGACGAGCTGGTCGTAGAGGGCGAGGACCTGTGACCAGTCGGTGTCGCGGATGTCGCGGGCGAAGGTGTGCACGGCGTTGATCGCGGCGAGGATCTGGTAGCGACCCGGAGCCACCCCGGCAGCGGCGAGGCGTTCGCGCACCAGCCGATGACCTTCGGCGATCAGCGCCTTGTCCCAGGCACCACGGTCCTGCTCGTCGAGCGCGACCAGTTCGCCGCTGGCCGAGACCCGGGCGGTGCGGCGGGCCTCGGTGAGGAGCATCAGCGCCAGCAGCCCGGCCACCTCACCGTCGTCCGGCAGGAGGGCACGGATCAGGCGAGTGAGCCGGATCGCCTCGGCGGTCAGGTCGTGCCGTACCGGATCGGTGTCGGAGCCGGTCGCCAGGTAGCCCTCGTTGAAGACGAGAAAGAGGACGGCGAGCACGCCGGAGACGCGGACCGGGAGATCCTCGGCGGACGGCACCCGATAGGGGATGCGCGCCGCCTTGATCTTTGCCTTCGCGCGGGTGATCCGCTGCCCCATGGCACTCTCGGCCACCAGGAAGGCACGGGCGATCTCGGGCACGGTCAGACCGCCGACCATGCGCAGCGTCAACGCCACGCGGGCTTCCATCGCCAGCGCCGGGTGACAGCAGGTGAAGATCAGCCGCAGCCGGTCGTCGTCGATGGCGCCGAGAGGCTCGGGTGGTGTGTTGTCGTACACCATCTGAGCCTCCTTGTGCTTGTCGTCGCGCTTGTTCTCGCGCCGGATCCGGTCGATGGCCTTGCGAACGGCGGTGGTGGTCAGCCAGGCGCCGGGGTTGGGCGGCACGCCGTCGGCCGGCCACCGCTGCACGGCGGTCGTGAACGCCTCGGCCGCTGCCTCCTCGGCGACGTCGAGGTCACCGAAGCGCCTGGTCAGGGCGGCGACCACCCGGGCCCACTCGTCGTGGTGGGCCCGGGTGATCGCCTCCTCGACGTCGCTCACTGGAACGGCCGTACCTCGATCTTCCGATCGCAGACCTTCGACGCCTCGGCGGCGAGCATGAGCGCCACATCCAGATCGGGGGCCTCCCACACCCAGACGCCGGCGAGGTACTCCTTCGACTCCACGAAAGGCCCGTCGCTGAACACCGCCTGCTCGCCCCGGTTGTCGATGACCGTGGCCGCGTCGGTGTCCGCGAGTCCGCCCGCGAAAACCCAGTAGCCCTCGTCGATCAGTCGTTCGTTGAATGCGCTGATGGCAGGCTGTCTGTCCGTGCTGCCGGGATTGCTCCTGTCGTCGATCACGGAAACCAGGTACCGCATCTGAAGATCATCTCCTTTTGGTGTCAGGAAAGCGTGGTTCGGTGGTCAGGGACCTCAGGCCGTCGCATACCGCGGGCGCCCGGCCGGCCGGTAGACCTGGATCGTCACGCCCTTCGAGTCGACCCGCGACTCGATCAGGTCGAGCGCAAGATCCGGACCGGTCTCCGGGAACAGTCTCGTGCCCTGGCCGAGGATCACCGGGATCACGATCAGAGTCATCTCGTCGACCAGATCGTTCTCCAGCAGCCACCGGGTCAGGGCGCCACTGCCGTGCACCTGCAGCTCGCCCCCGGCCTTGGCCTTCAGCTCACCGATGGCCGCCGCGAGGTCACCGCGGAGAACGGTCGTGTCCTCCCAACGCGGCGCGGTGAGCGTGGTCGAGGCAACGTACTTGGGGGCCTCGTTCAAGGCCACGCCGAGGGGATGTGCGCGCATCTGGTCGATTGACCCCCAGGAGCCGGCGAACAACTCGTAGGTGCGCCGGCCGAACAGGAACGCCTCGGCACGCCGGTAGGTCTGCGTGATGAACGTCCTGGTCTCGTCGTCACCCGCCCCCCGAGCCCATCCGCCGCGCTCGAATCCGTTCCTGCGGTCATCCGACGCGGCGCCGTTTCCCTGCATCACCCCATCGAGGGTGACCTGGGTCATGGTCGTCAGCTTCATGATCGCGGTTCCTCACCTCGGCGCCGCCCCCTTGCGGGCGGCCTCACCCCTGCTACGAACACCACCGCCCCGATCCGACACCGCCACCCGGAATGCTTTGGAGAACCTTCCTGATCGAGCTGCCCGGATGCCGACACGCTCCCGGGCGGGCTGCGCAGAGCCGTCCGCACGGACTATCGGATTACCGGTAATGACAATCCGGTAATCGGTGCGGACAAAGCCGGCAAACCGGCGGCACACCATAATGACTGTTCTTGGGTAACAACAAGATGCGATATTGTTGTGACGTGTCTAAAGTGTGCAGACGCTGCGAGAAGACGCGACCGCTCGACAGCTTCATGAAGGCCGGACGCGAGCTGCTCTCGTGCGCCCCGTGCCGCGAGTACGCCCGCGCCAACAACCACAAGAACCGCAGGGCCAATCCGGACAAGGTCCGAGCCGACAACCTCTGGTCCTTCTATCGAATCAGGCCACAGGAGTACGACGCGCGGCGCGAGGCCCAGGACCACCGGTGCGCCATCTGCGGCAAACACGAGAGCGAACTGAGGGTCAGGTCCCGAGGCCGGCCACGACTTGACGGGACGCCGAACTCCGAGCCGTTCCGCCTCGTCGTGGACCGTTGCCACAACTCCCGGCGGGTGCGCGGCCTGCTCTGCACCGAGTGCAACGTTGGCCTCGGCGCGTTCCAGGACTCGCCCGAGGTGCTCATGGCGGCTGCCCGCTACCTCCTCGCACGGGAGGACGTGCCGCTCATGCTGGAATCGGGCCCTGCGATGCAGGCGTGATCCGGCGGGACGGTACGCACTGGGGGACGGCGGCCGAGATCGCCGCCGCCCCCGGCCCCGGCATCGCCTCCGGCCGTAGCCGCTACTGGTCGCAGCCACGCGTCGCCGGGCTGGACGACCGCCGCTACGTCGTGAGGGCTGCCCGTAACCGGTGGACCGGATCCGTCCGGTTGTCGCGGTGCCAGGCCAGGGCGATGCGGTGCCGGGGCGCGTCCCGCAAGGGCGCCAGAGCAGTTCCGCCGATCGAGGACGACGTGCGTATCACCGACGAGGGTTGGGCCTGGTCGACGATCCGGCGGGTGCCCGGCGACGGTCAGGGTCGCTTCGGGTGGGCGCGTCCGAGGGCACCGGCTCTGCCCCACCGTCCGGGGATGTGGAGCAGTTCGATCCGGCCCATGCTCGGGGGCACGGCCGGTCTGGTCACCAGGTGCTCGCCGCGTGGCTCCATGCCGAGCATGGTTCGCAGCAGCAACAGGGGCGTGCCTGTGGACCACGCCTGCGGGCTGCACGCCGTGGGGTACAACACGGGATACCTGGTCAGCGTCCGCTCGTATCCGCCGAACGCCTCGGGCAGCCGCCCGTCGAAGTGTTCCGCGGCGTCGATGATCCCCTCGGCGATGTGCCCGGCCTCCTGGTGGAATCCGTAGCGACGTAGCCCCCAGGCGATGAACGAGTTGTCGAACGGCCACACCGTGCCGACGTGGTAGCCGATCGGGTTGTAGCGCCCCTGCCCCTGGGCGAGGGTGCGTACGCCCCAGCCGGAGAACAGTTCGGGGCCGAGCAGGTGTTCGGCGATCTTTCCAGCTCGGGATTCGTCGACGATGCCGCTCCAGAGGAGGTGGCCGATGTTCGAGGAGAGCGCGTCGACCTGGCGGCCGTCGCCGTCGAGGGCGAGGGCGTAGTACTCGCCGTCGGAAACCCAGAAGTCGCGGTTGAAGCGTTCCTTGAGGTCGGCCGCCTCCCGTTCGAGGCGGTCGGCGTACGCGGGGTCGTGCCAGAACTCGCGGGCCAGCCGCGCACCGCGGATCTTGGCGTCGTACGCGTAGCCCTGCAACTCACACGTCGCCCGGGGCAGGCCGGCCAGCCGCCCGTCCCGGAACGAGATCGAGTCCCAGGAGTCCTTCCAGCACTGGTTCTCCAGCCCGTTGCGTTCGTTGCGGCGCTGGTACCAGACGTAGCCGTCGCCCATGATGTCGCCGTACTCGTCGATCCAGCGCAGGGCGGCTCTCGCGGAACGCTCGAGAGACCGCACCAGGGCGCTGTCGCCGGTCCACCGCTCGTATTCGTCGAGCAGGATGACGTAGAGAGGTGTCGCGTCGGCGCTACCGAAGTACGGCGAATGCGGTTGCTCCTCGAACGCGGTCGTCTCCCCGTACCGCATCTCGTGGAGAATCTTTCCCGGCTCCTCCTCCCGGAAGTCGTGCAGGACGACACCCTGCCGGAGGGCGAGCATGTGCAGCGTCGTGGCGGCGAGGTCGGGCGCGAACGGCAGCGCCTGGATGCTGGTGAGGATGCTGTCCCGGCCGAAGATCGCCATGAACCACGGCAGCCCGGCGGCGGGGATGGCATGTGCGCCGGCGGCCAGCGGCGCGAAACGCAGCGCGGAGAGGTCAGCCAGGCTGCGCCGGTAGGTCATCGCCAACGTGGGGGAGTCGCAGGTGAGGCGGGGCGCCTCCGCGAGCCAGTCGGCCAGGTCCTGTCGTATCTCCGATCGAGTTCGGCCGGGTCTGCCCTCCAGGCTCTCCCGAAGGTCGCGTCCGCCCAGGCCCAGCGCCTGCACGTGCAGGTTGGTGATCCACTGGCCGTGCGGTCCGAGCCGAACGTCGTACGTCAGCCCCTGCTCGTCGACGCGTGCCGGCGCGGTGGACGAGACCAGGGTCTCCCGGCAGAACCCCTCCCGCTGATAGCCGAGGCGTAGGCACCCGGCGTCGATCCGGGTGTAGTACGTCCCGGACTTGTTCCGCACGTCCTTGATCTCGAAAAGGTCGGCGAAGTCGCTCTCGACGTCGATACGGATCCGCAGGTCGACGGGCTCGGGTTCGTGGTTGATCACCGTCAGCCGCTCGGTGAAGCTTCCACCGATGGAGCGGTCGCGAACCGCCGAAACACCGACGTCGACGAGCGGACTGGGGAGGGCCGGAGCGACGACCATTCGACTCTCGAAGAATTCGATTTCCTCGACGGTGAGCGCGTTCACCCGCTCGTCGTTGATGGACAGGATCCATTTCGACAGGAATCGCGTGTCGAACGAGAAGAAACCGGTCGGGATGGTGGGGGACGCGTCGATGTCGCCCGTCTCCTCGCTGACCACGAACGTGTTGCCGTCCAGCAGCCGGACGAGGCCGTCGCTCATGCCACACGTCTCCGCTCACGGCCGAAATCCCGAGGGTGGCGGGCTCCGGGCGGCGCCGGTATGAGCCGGCCGAAGATACGGAACAGCCGGACATCACCGTCCGTTCTGATCTCGTTGCGCAACCACGCCGGGTACATCTGTGACTGGCCACCGAGGATCCGGTCGAAGGTCGCCCGGCTGCCGTAGAAGACACAGTCGGCCTCGCCCCCATCCCGGGAAACGCGGACATCGCCCCGTTCGATCTCCACGAACCAGCGGTCGACGCCCTGCTCGTGCGTGAGTTCGAACCGCATGGTCGCGGTGGCGTCTTCGACGAGGGTTTCGTGGCCGCGACGGGCGAGCGCCTGGAAGAAGCGCGTGGTGGGATCCGACACGTCCGCCTCCCTCCGGATGGGTGCCGAGCCAGGATGAGCCGCGTACCCACCCTGACCGGGAGCGAAGCGCCGCCGCACCACCCGGATCGGGTGAATTTTTCCGCGTCGCTCGCGGCCGCAGCCCAGGTTCATCCGATCCGGGTGAGGCCGGCCCACCCCGGCGCGAACGACGCTGCTCCTCGTCCGGCGGATTTCTACGGGGGTGGTGCCATGTCGGAGGCGACCAGGACGTTCTTCGAGGCGCTGGAACGACACGGCCACGAACGCCTGCTGAAGAAGACGAACGGCACCATACGCTTCGACCTCGAGCGCGGCCGCGAGGTCGACCACTGGTTCGTGGAGATCCGCGGCGGCGCCGTCCGGGTGTCACAGCAGAACCGCGATGCCGACATCGCCATCCGCTCCGACAACGCCTTCTTCGACCGGATGGCGCGCGGCGAGGCCAAACCGCTCCCGGCGTGGCTGAGGAACGACATCACGTTCGAGGGACAGTTCCGGCTCATCATCCTGCTGGAGCGGCTCTTCGCGCCGCCGCCCGGCGCGCGTCACCCGCGCATCGCCGCCCGTGACCGTGGGAGGCAGGGTTGAAGACCGACAACGTCAGAATTCTCGACGGCAACATCTTCGTGCTGAGCGACGGCAGTGGCGACATAGACGCGAAGCCCACCGTCCCGTGCGGGTACTTCGCCTTCGACACCCGGTTCCTCTCGCGGTGGCTGCTGACCATCAACGGCGAACGGGTCAGCCCGCTGGCCATGGACGATTCGTCGTACTTCGAGGTGCGGTTCTTCCTGGTGCCCGGGGCTCCGACGCACTACGTGGACGCCAAGGTCTCGGTGATCCGGGAACGATCGGTCGTCGGCAGCTTCGAGGAGCGGTTGACGGTGCTCAACCATTCCGGGGAACCGGCCGAGTTCACGGTCCGGGTGGACGCGGGCTGCGACTTCACCCCGCTGAACGTCGTCGGACAGGACCGTACGCCACCCGGTCGGCTGTACCGGCGCGTCGAGGACGGGCGCCTGCACCTCGGCTACGTGCGGGAGAAGTTCCGGCGGGAGACGGTGATCTCCACGACTGAGCCGGCGCAGGTCGACGAAGAGGGGCTGACCTTCCACATCCGGATCGAACCGCACGGTCGGTGGGCCACGACGTTGCATGTCCGGGGGCTGGTGCTGCGCCCCGACGGTCAGGACATCCGCGACCACGTGCATCCCAGCCGCGTGCAACGTGACCGGGCGGAACTCCAGGGCGACCTGCGGCAGTGGCTCGGCAAGGCCCCGCAGCTGAGCTGCGACTGGAAGCCATTGGAACGGACGTACCGGCGCAGCCTGGTCGACCTCGCCGCGCTCCGGTTCTCGCCGCTGACGCTACCGGCCGAGCCGCTGCCCGCGGCGGGGCTGCCCTGGGACGCCACCCTCACCGGCCGCGCCCCCATCCTCACCAGCCTGCAGGTGTTGCCGTTCGTACCGGACATGGCCGTCAACACCCTGCGGATGCTCGGCATCGACCAGGGCAGCGTGCTCGACGACGTGCTGGACGAGGAGCCGGGCAAGATCCTGCGCGAGTTCCGCTACGGCGAGCTGGTCGCGTTCGAGGAACGCCCGCACGCGCCGTACTTCGGTGCCGCCGACAGCACCCCCCTCTACGTCATCCTGCTCGACGAGTACGAGCGGTGGACGGGAAACGCCGCCGTGGTGCGCGAGTTCGAGGACGAGGCGCGCGCGGCGCTGCACTGGATCGACGAGTACGGCGACATCATGGGCGACGGCTACGTCTGGTACCAGCGCCGCAACGAGCGGACCGGGCTGGAGAACCAGTGCTGGAAGGAAACCGCGAACGCGATCTCGTTCCGGGACGGCCGGTTGCCCAGGCTGCCCCGGGCGACGTGTGAGTTGCAGGGCTACGCGTACGACGCCAAGATCCGCGGTGCGCGGCTGGCCCGCGAGTTCTGGCACGACCCCGCGTACGCCGACCGCCTCGAACGGGAGGCGGCCGACCTCAAGGAACGCTTCAACCGCGACTTCTGGGTCTCCGACGGCGAGTACTACGCCCTCGCCCTCGACGGCGACGGCCGCCAGGTCGACGCGCTCTCCTCGAACATCGGCCACCTCCTCTGGAGCGGCATCGTCGACGAATCCCGAGCACCGAAGATCGCGCAACACCTGCTCGGCCCCGAACTGTTCTCCGGCTGGGGCGTACGCACCCTCGCCCAGGGGCAGGGACGTTACAACCCGCTCGGCTACCACGTCGGCACGGTGTGGCCGTTCGACAACTCGTTCATCGCCTGGGGGCTGCGGCGCTACGGCTTCGACGAGGAGGCCGGGCGCATCGCCGAGGGGATCATCGAGGCGTCCCGGCATTTCCAGGGGCGCCTTCCGGAGGCGTTCGGCGGATACGACCGCGAGTTGACCCGGCACCCCGTCCAGTATCCCGCGGCGAACAGCCCACAGGCCCTGGCCACCGGGGCGCCCCTGCTGCTGGTGCGTACGCTGCTCGGCCTCGAGCCGTACGGGGATGACCTGGTGGTCGCGCCGGCACTGCCCGAACGGTTCGGTCGGATCGAACTGCTCGACATTCCCGGGCGGTGGGGCCGCGTCGACGCCATCGGCAGCGTGAAATCCCCGGCGGCGAACGCGGTCGGCAGCTGAGCCGGGCGACGTCGCGTCCGGGGTTCCAGGGAGCGGTGGGCCGCCGCGGGAAGCGGTCAGGCGCGCGCGCCGCCGAAGCCCAGCAGGACGGCGAGGCCCAGGGCGCTGCGCGGGGCGTACGGCACCCGCCACAGGCCGCCGTGCGCCGCGGCGTACGCCTCGTCCTGCCACGGGTGCGGCAGCGACGGCCCGCCGGTGCGCAGGGCGTGCACCAGCAGCGCGGCCATCAGCGTGTTGCTGGTCGCCGGCTCGAACACCTCGATGCCGAACCGGTGCGCGCCCGCGTACGCGGCGGCCAGCGCGCGGTTGCGCAGCACCGAGCGGGTGCGGGTGGGCGGCGCCACCGCGAACGACACGGTGGACCCGGCGTCGCGGGCCACCGTCGCCCGCCACCGTTGCAGCCGCTTCGCCAGCGCGTAGTTAGGTCCCTGCTGCGGGACGAGGCTGTCGTTGACGCCAGGGTCGACGCCCGGCGGGTAGTTGCGGTGCAGGAGCCTGCCCCCGGAGGCGACCCGCAGCGACCGGCGGACGATCCCGCGCGCCGCGTAGCCCCGTTCGGCGTGGCGTACCGCGTCGCCGGGGACGGCGAAGACGTCGGTGGGGGTGGCCAGGAAGGCGAGCGCCACGTCGTCGCGGCGGTCCTGCAGCCGCAGCGTGAGCGCGTCGACGGCCGTGGCGACCCGGACGTTGGTCGCGCCGTCGGCGTAGACGTAGTTGCCGAGCACGAGCCGGCCGTCGACGCCGAGCAGCCAGTCGGCCACCTGCGGGAGGTTGTGCAGCAGGTCGGCGCCGGCGTGGGCGGCCAGCGCCTCGTCGTCGGGGCCGGTGCCGGCGGGCACGGGCAGGTGGAGCCGGCCGCCGTAGCGGCGCGTCGTGTGCAGCAGCCGCCGCCAGATCTCCGGCCGCGGCAGGTCGACGGCGACCACGTCGCCGCCCCACCGCAGCACGGACGGCAGCGGGCCCATCTCGGCGCCCGCGCCGAGCACCACGATGCGCTGGTCGCGTAGGTCGAGCCAGTCGGGGTTCGCCATGACGGCGCGTACGGCCTCGGCGCAGGACGGCTCGACGACGCCGGCGGTGACCCAGGCGTCGAGCCGGCGGCGCAGGTCGTCGCCGCGCAGCCGCTGGCCCCGGTACGGCAGGGACAGCTCGCGTTGCACCTCACCGGTGCCGGCGACCGTCGCGGTGTGCAGCGGCGCGACGTCGGTGGCGGTGGTGAACACCTCGCCGAGGCCGATCTCGGTGCCGTCGGCGCGGACCACGGTCATCCGGCGGTGCAGCGCGGCGAGCCCGTCCCGGGCGATGGTGACCGCGGCGTCGCGGGAGAGCAGTCCGGCCTCGACGAGCCGCCGGAAGTGCCCGAGGTATCCGTGCCGCCAGTTCGTCTCGTGTTCGGCCGAGCGCGCGCCGACCGCGTCGACGGCACGCAGCGCGTCGGCGACGACGGCCCGCCCGAGCGCGGAGGTGCTGCGCCCCGCGTCGGTCTTGGGGAACACCACCCCGGTCGGACCCTCCACGGCCACCATCCTTCCGCCCGGCCCGTCGGGCCGCCCTCGGTCGTCGGGTGCCACTCTGCCGTACCCGGTTGCGCGGCGCAGAGCGGGCCCAGCGCCGCGACCGGCCTGACGCGGGCGTACGGGCCGTGAGTCGCCGAAGCGGGCCCCGGGTCGCCGGTCAGCCGCGGTGGCGTACCTCGGTGTCCCAGATCGCGGCCCACGGACGCCGCAGGCCGCGGCAGACCCAGATCGGCCCGCCGTTCTCGTCGTTGTCGACCTCGACCCGCTGGTCCACCCGGCCGGCGAGGGTGACCTCGGCGAACCAGCTGCGCAGCCGGTCCGGCCGTGCGAACCCGACCGCGAGCACCACGTCCGCGGTTTCCGGGGGGCGGCCGAAGGCGGCCATGCTGTTGTGTCCGGAGTAGGCGGGCGGCAGGTCGCGCGTCGGGCCGTAGCGGGCCACGGCGCCGGCCTCGCCGTAGTTGGCGGTGAGGATGACGGCCCGCTGCCGCTGGTCGGCGGGCAGGCCACGGTGGACGGTGGCGAGGGAGTCGGCGAAGGCGGGCCAGCCGATGGTCTCGCCGGCGTCGTAGTTGGCGGCGACGACGAAGCCGGGCAGCCGGTCGGCGGGCAGGACGGGCAGCAGCAGCACCGCGCTGCTGACGGCGGTCAGCACGGCGCCCACGGTCAGCAGGGCCCGGCGCGGCAGCGCGCGACCCCGGGCGGCCCAGCCGGCGGTGACGACCGCCCCGGCGGCGGTGAGCACCAGCAGCAGCGGGGCGTCGTAGTAGCCCTTGCCGCCGGCGAGCAGCACGATGGCGACCACCACGAGCCAGGCCCACCCGACGGCCCGATACGCCCGCCAGGCCGGCCGGCGTAGCAGCGTCACCAGCCCGGCGACCCAGATCGGCACCGTGAAGGGGCTGATGATGACGACCTGGAGGACGAGCGCGTCGAGCCGGCCACTGTAGGAGCTGTCGCCGTCGGCGATCGAGGCGGCCACCGACAGCTGCGGGAAGTCGTGTGCCGCCTGCCATGTCACGGTGGGAGCGGCGAGCAGCAGGAAGAGGGCCGCGGCAGCGAGCACCCACCGGTCGCGCAGGAGGGGCCGCGGCCCGGCGATCAGGAGCCCGGCCAGCAGGCCCACGGCGAGCAGGGCCGGCAGCAGCTTGTTGAGCATGCCGACGCCGAGCGCGAGCCCGACGCCGAGAGCCCAACGACTGTCCCCGGTGCGCAGCATCCGCACCGTGCCCAGCGCGGCCGCCAACCAGACCAGCAGGTCGACGCTGGTGGTGCTGAGCAGGTGACCGCCGGCGAGGACGATGCCGGCGGTCGCGGCGAGAAACGCGGCGTAGGTCTGCGCGCCGCGCCCGGCGCCGAACTCGCGGGCGATCGCGGCGACCAGCAGCACCGCGGCGCCGCCGATCACCGCCGACGGGGTGCGTAGCGCCACCAGGCTGCCCGGGGCGATCGTGTCCGTCAGCCGGGCCAGCGCCGGGACCAGGGGGCCCTGGTCGACGTAGCCCCAGTCGAGGTGCCGGCCGCAGAGCAGGAAGTACAGCTCGTCGCGGTGGTAGCCGTAGCGGCCGGAGAGCAGCAGGAGCACCGTCGTCGTGGCCGCCGCGACCGCCCAGGGGCCGGTGGCCCGGGGACCAGGTGGGGTGGGCCGGCCGTTCGCGGACGTCGCGCGGCGGGGTGTCCGGGTGGCGACGGGATCGGCCATCCGCACATCATCGCCCCGCACGGCCGGCCCGCGCTGCCCCGATCCCGTAAGCGTCCGCGTCGGCTGCCCGCGGCGGGTCAGGTCCGTGTCGGGACGCGCAGTCGGCCGTCGACCATCTCGGCGACCTCGTCGACGCGGTCGAGGTGCCCCCGGTCGTGGGTGACCAGGACGGTGGCGGTGCCGCGCTGCCGGGTGAGTTCGGTGAGCAGGTCGATGACGGCCGCGCCGCGCTCGTGGTCCAGCGCGCTGGTGGGCTCGTCGACGAGCAGCACCGCCGGGTCGTTCATCAGGGCGCGGGCGATGTTGACCCGCTGGCGTTGCCCGCCGGAGAGCTGGTGCGGCCGGCGGTCGGCCTGCCCGGTCAGCCCTACCGCGGCCAGTAGGCGGGCGGCGCGGTCGCGTCCGGCGCGGCGGGAGCCGCCGCTGAGGTGGGCGATGACCTGCAACTGTTCGGCGGCGGTCAGCGAGGCGATGAGGTTGGGCTGCTGGAAGACGATTCCGACCTTCGCGCGTCGCAGGGCGGTCGTCTGGCCCCGGCTGAGGCCGGTGGTGTCGGTGCCGGCGATGACGATCCGACCCGAGTCGGGGTTGATCAGGGTGGCGGCCACCGCCAGCAGGCTGGACTTGCCGGACCCGGACGGGCCGATGACGGCGGTGGTGGTGCCGGCCGGCACGTTCAGGTTGACGCGGTCGAGCGCGGTCAGCCGGGTGTCCCCGTCGGGGTAGGTCAGCGTGACGTCGGACAGTTCGAGGCTCATCGGGCGCTCCCCAGGGCGGTCAGCGGGTCGACGGAGGTGATACGGCGGACGGAGAGGGCGGCGCCGGCGGCGCCGAGCGCGATCGTCACGGCGGCCGGCAGCAGGACGGATCCGGCGGTGAGCGCGAACGGCACGGCGCCGGCCGCCGCGGCGCCGATCGCGACGGCGAGCGCGGTGCCGACGGCCGTGCCGGCGAGCAACAGCGCCAGGGCCTGCCCGAGGGCGTCGCGCAGCAGGTGGCCGGTGGTGGCGCCGAGCGCCTTCAGCACGGCGATGTCAGGACCGCGCTGGATGGTCCACACGGTGAAGAACGCGCCGATGACCAGGGCGGAGATCGCGAACAGCATGCCGCGCATGAGCTGGAGCGAGCCGTTCTCGGCGGTGTGCGAGCCGATCGCGGACAGCGCCGCCGTGCGGGTCACGGTGCGGGTGTCCAGCTGCCGGTCGGCGTCGGCCAGGTCGGCGTCGGGGGCGGTGGTCAGCGCGATGACGGTGGCGGAGTCGTCGGCGGCGCCGGGGGCCAGGTGCTGCCAGTCGGCCAGGTCGGTCCAGATGACCGGGGTGTGGCTGTGGGAGGCGTCGCCGGCGACCGCAGCGACGGTCAGTCGCCGACCGCCGACGACCACGTCCTGGCCCGGCCGGGCGGACAGGGCCTCGGCCGCCCCCTCGGACAGCACGGCCTGCCCGGCGGCGACGGCGCTAGGGGCCAGGTGCGAGTCGGCCGCGACGCCGAACGCGGACAGCGCGGCGGTGCGGTCGCCGGCGCTGACCCTGGTGGTGGTGATGCCGAGTGGGGCGGCGCTGCGCACCCCCGGGACGGCCCGCCAGCGCAGCCACTGCTCCCGGGTGACGGTCGACTCGGTGAAGGAGAGCTTCTGCCCGTCGGCCGGAGCGGAGAACACCAGGTGGTCGGCGGGCAGGTCGGTGATGGCCGAGGTGCTGTCCCGGCCCAGCCCGGCGGTCAGGCCGGACAGCAGCACGACCAGCAGCGTCATCAGCGTCACGACCGTTCCCATCAGGGCGAACCGGCCCTTGGCGAACCGCAGATCTCTCCACGCGACGAACACGAGCGCAGCAACCTTCCGTTGGTGGGCGGGGCCGCGGTGGCGGCCCGGCACCAACCCTCGCGCGGTCCACGCCGGTCGGCATCGCGCCGCGGATCGGGCCGGTGGCGTCGAAGTGCGCAGGCAAGGATCAACCCTTTGGTTGATGGCGGCCGCCGTGCACGCCCTAGCCTGGAGTCATCGTGAACCCGGAATCGCTTGCCCGGCCGTTGCGGGTGCTGCGCGTCTGCCTGCACCTGCTGGTCGGGGGTCTGCTCGTGGTGGTCGCCGGACGTGCCCTGGCGGGGCAGGCCCCGCACCGCTCCGCCGTGCTCGCCGCGTCGGCGGCGCTGGCCGTCGGCTACGCCGTCGGTGCCGCGTTGCCGCCGGTCCGCCGGTCCCGTCGCGCGGCGGCGGTGTGGCTGGCGGCGCTGACCGTCGGGTGGCTGGTGCTGCTCGGCCTGACCCCGGACGGGGTGTGGCTCGCGTTCCCCCTGTTCCTGCTGCACCTGCACCTGCTGCCGGTCCGGTGGGGGATCGCCGCGGTGGCGGCGACGACGGTGGCGGCGGTGGGTGGCGTGGTCGCGCACCAGGGGGCCGTCACGCCGGGCGTGGTGCTCGGGCCGGTCCTCGGCGCCGCCGTCTCCGTCGGCACGGTGCTGGGCTACCAGGCGTTGTACCGGGAGAGCGAACACCGCCGGCGGTTGATCGAGCAGCTGACCGCCACCCGCAGCGAGCTGGCCGCCGCCGAGCACGCCGCCGGCGTCCTGGCCGAACGCGAACGCCTGGCCCGCGAGATCCACGACACCCTCGCGCAGGGGCTGTCCAGCATCCAACTGCTGCTGCGCGCCGCCCAGCGGGCCCTGCCGGAGCGGGTGGAGGTCGCCGGCGACCACGTCGAGCAGGCCCGCCGGACGGCGCAGGACAACCTGGTGGAGGCCCGGCGGTTCGTGCGTGCCCTGGCGCCGCCCGGCCTCGACGGCGGCTCGCTGCCGGCGGCGCTGCGGCGGCTGTGCGCCACGACCGCCGCCCGGTCGGCGCTGGCGGTGGACTGTGACCTCGACGGGACGGCGGTGCGCCTGCCGACCCCGCACGAGGTGGCGCTGCTGCGCATCGCCCAGTCCGCGTTGGCCAACGCCGTGCGCCACGCCGGGGCCACCCGCGTCGGGTTGACGCTGCGGTACCGGGAGCACGGCGTCGTCCTGGCCGTGGTCGACGACGGCAGCGGCTTCGACCCCGACGCCGTCGCCGGTCGCGGTGACGGCGGGTTCGGGCTGGCGGCGATGCGGGCGCGGGCCGAGGAGCTGGGTGGCACGCTGACCGTGGAGTCGACGCCCGGCCGGGGCACCACGCTGACCGTCGCCTTCGCCCACCCGTACGACGGGGCGCCGGCGGGCGCATGAGCGATCCGATCCGGCTGCTGCTGGCCGACGACCACCCGGTCGTCCGGGCCGGCCTGCGCGCCGTCCTCGCCACCGAACCCGACCTCGAGGTGGTCGCCGAGGCCGCCACCGCCGAGCAGGCCGTCGCGCTCGCCGGACGGGACCGGGTGGACGTGGTGCTGATGGACCTGCAGTTCGGTGCGGGCATGCACGGCGCCGAGGCCACCGCCGCCATCACCGCGCGCGGGGGCGGCCCGGTCGTGCTGGTGCTGACCACGTACGACACGGACGCCGACATTCTCGCCGCGGTCGAGGCCGGCGCGTCGGGGTACCTGCTCAAGGACGCCCCGCCCGAGGAACTCGCGGCGGCGGTGCGCGCCGCCGCCGCCGGCAGGTCGGCTCTCGCGCCGGCGGTCGCCCACCGGCTGATGGACCGGATGCGCGCTCCGGGCACCGCGTTGAGCCGACGCGAGACCGAGGTCCTCCAGCTCGTCGCCGACGGGCTGTCCAACCAGCAGATCAGCAGGCGGCTGCACGTCAGCCACGCCACCGTCAAGACGCACCTGGTCCACGTCTACGGCAAGCTCGGGGTCGACTCCCGCACCGCCGCCGTCGCCGCCGCCCGGGCCCGCGGGTTGATCCGCCGCTGACCGGGCGGGCGACGTCGGGGTCACCGCGCCGCGGGGATGCCACGACGGGTCACCCGTTCACCGCACGGCGGCCGCGAGGGCGCCGTCGCGTGGCGCGGTGGTGAGTCGTCGTACGCCGGGCACGACGGCGGTGCCGGCGCAGGCGACGAGGACCAGCGCGCCCGCCGTGAGCAGCGGCAGGCCCTCGCCCCAGGCCCGCGCCGCGATCGGCGCGAGGGCGTAACCCAGCGGCATCGCGCCGAGGGAGACCAGCCAGTCGTACGAGGTGACGCGGGCGAGGACGTGGGGTGGGAACTGCCCCTGCACGACGGTCTCCCACACGGGGTTGAGGTAGCCGAGGGCGGCCAGCGCGACGCCGTAGGCGACGACGACCAGCGGGGCGGGGGCGGCGACGGCGAGCAGGGCCAGCGGCGCGGCGTAGCTGGCGAGGCCGAGGTTGGCCACCAGCACCGGGCGGCGGGGACGGATCCGGGCGGCGAGCAGCGAGCCGACGAGCATGCCCACCGCGCCGGCCTGGAGCATCAGCACCCAGACGCCCTCGCCGCCGAGGCGTCCCACGGTGACCGCCGGGCCGAGGGTCGTCAGGACGGCGGCGGCGCCGTTCCAGACGCCGTGGCCGAGCAGGCTGGTCCAGAACCAGTCGCGGCTGCGGACCTCCCGCCAGCCGTGGGTCAGGTCGGCGAGGACGCTTCGTTTCGGCATCGGGACGTGGCGGACCCGGACGACCGCGAGCAGCAGCGCGCTGAGCGCGAACGTGGCGGCGTCGAGGACGAACGCCCAGCCGGGGCCGGCGGCCCAGATCAGCGCGCCCGCGAGGGCGGGCCCGGCGAGGCGGCTGGCGTTGGCGGTGACGCCCATCAGCGCGTTGGCCTGTTGCCGTTGCGTCGCGTCGACGGTGCCGGCGACCAGGGGCGAGGCGGTGGGCAGGGCGAACGCGCCGGCGGCGCCGCCGACGGCGGCGGCCACCGCGATCACGCCGAGCGAGGCGTGGCCGAGGAGTTCGAGGCCGACGACGAGTTGCGCGACGCAGCGTACGAGGTCGGCGAGGATCGCGACGCGGCGGGCGTCGAGCCGGTCGGCGAGCACGCCGCCGAGGGGCAGCAGGAGCAGGCGGGGCACCATCGCGCAGGCCAGCACGAGGGCGAGGGCACCGGTCGAGCCGGTCGCGCGGAGCACGGCCAGGGCCAGGGCGGCGGGCACGACGGCGTCGCCGACGGCGGAGACGGTGCGGCCGAGGAAGAGCAGCCGGAACGGGCGTACGCGGAGGGGATGAGTCACCGGACCAAGATACTTCGACGACGAACCTTTCGACAACGAATATTTTGGCGACGGCATAGGGTGGGTCCATGACCGACCGCGACCGCGTCGACCGTCACGTCGAGCGCTGGCTGCCGATCCTGCCGACCCTCGACCCCGACGTCGAAGGCGCGGTGACGCGGATGCAGTTCCTCACCCGGCACCTGCGCGAGGTCAAGGAGCGGACCCTCGTCGACCTGGACCTTCAGGGCCACGAGTACGACACCCTGCACGCCCTGGCCGGCCGAGGGGGCCGGGCCGCGCCGTCGGACCTGGCGCGTGACATGGCGATGGCTCCCGCCTCCGTCACCGCCCGCGTTGACGCGCTGGTCCGGCGCGGCTTCGTGCACCGGATCCCGTCCACCACCGACCGGCGGCGGGTCGACGTGGAGCTGACCGAGGCGGGCCGGGCCGCCTGGCGGGGGGCCATGGACGTCGGAGGCGCCGAGGAGCACCGGCTGCTGGCCGCCCTCGCCCCGGACGAACGGCGACTGCTGTCCGACCTGCTGCGCCGGGTGGTGCTGCGCGCCGAGGCCCCGACCGACTGACCGCTGGGCGGAAATGCCGTGGCGGCGGGCGTACGCCGGCTGGCAGGGTGACCGGCATGACAGCGCAGGCGCTGGCGGGAGCGCTCGCCGACGACGTACGACGGCGGGTCTTCGCCGCGATCGCGTTGGGCGGCGCCGACGCCCCGGCGGTGGCCGAGCGCACCGGGCTGCCCGCCCGGCAGGTGGTCACGGCGGTCCGGCGGCTCGTCGACGCGGGCCTGGTGGCTGACGGCGACGGTGAGCTGCGGGTGGACGCCGACCGGCTGCGGGAGGCCGCCCGCACGCCGGCGGAGCCCCGACCGGCGGGGGAGCCGGCCGACCGCGTGCTGCGCACGTTCCTGCGCGACGGCGTCCTGGTCGGGTTGCCGGCGCAGCGCGGCCGGCGGCGGGTGCTGCTGGCGCACGTCGCGACGTCGTTCGAGCCGGGGGTGCGCTATCCGGAGCGGGCGGTGGACGAGGTGCTGCGGCGGTGGTGCGAGGGCGGGGGGTCCGACCACGTGACGCTGCGGCGGTACCTGGTCGACGAGCAGTTGCTGGCCCGGGAGCAGGGCGTCTACTGGCGTGTCGGCGGCTGATCGTCCGCGCCGCGAACCGTCTGTCCCCGGACCACCTTGTTAGCCTCGGCGCATGACCTCGTGTGCGCCGGGCGGCACCCCCGACCTCATGTTCATGTTCTCCTGGGCCAGTCACGCGTTGATGGCGGAGCATGCCGCGGGCCTGGCCGAACTCGGCATCTCGCCCCGGGCGCACTGTGTGCTGCTCAAGGCCCGGGCGGGTGGGCTGACGCAGCGCCGGCTCGGCGAGCTGTGCGGGATCGACAAGACCACGATGGTCGTCACCCTCGACCAGTTGGAGACGGCCGGGTTGGCGCGGCGGCGCCCGTCGCCCAGCGACCGGCGGGCCCGTCTCGTCGAGGTCACCGAGGAGGGCGAGAAGGTCCTCGACCAGGCGCAGCGGATCGCCGCCCGGATCCAGGAGGACGTGCTGGCGGCGTTACCCGAGGCCGATCGCGCGGTCTTCCTGCGGTCGATCGCGAGCCTGGTCGGCGGCCGGCTCAGCGGCACCGGGGCCTGCGGCCCCGGTGGGCGCGACGGATGTTAGTTCCGCGATAGATAGTCCCGGTCAAGACGATCTGATACGGTTGCATCCGTTGGTGTCCCTTCACCCAGGAGCAGCCGTGACCGCGACCGCAGAAACCGCCCCCACGACCCCGTCCGTCCGCCGGCGCGCGCTCGGCGTCGGCGCCGCCGTCCTGGCCTGCGCGCTGATCTGGACCGTCGGCGCGATCGCGGGGGTCGACTACACCGTCGAGAACCCCGGCCAGCCCGCCTTCACCGTCGGGCTCGCCCCCGTCGTCGTCTTCTCCCTCGGCTCCGCCCTGGTCGGCTGGGTCGGGCTGGTCGTGCTGGAGCGCTTCCTCGGCCGGCGGGCCGCCGTCGTCTGGGCGGTCCTCGCGGTGGCGCTGGCCCTGCTCTCCCTCGCCCCGGTCTTCGCCACCGAGGCCACCGCCGGGGCCAGGGTCGCCCTGGGCGCGATGCACCTGGCGGTGGCCGCGGTGCTGATCCCGCTGCTGCCGGCCCGCCGCACCTGACCTGCCCTATCCGCCGTGGCGGCGCCGCCACGGCGGATATTCCCTTGCCGGGCCCGTGATGATCGACGGGTGACGACGACAGACTGGACCGTGGCCCCGACCCGTCCCGACCACCCCGACGCGGCGGTCCTGCTCGAGGCGTACTACGAGGAGATGGTCCGCCGTTACCACGGCCGCCCGGTCCGCCCGGGCGAGGTCGCGGCGGCGATGGCCGACGACCCGAGCCACGACCTGACCGCCCCCACCGGATTCCTCCTCGTCGCCCACCGCGACGGGCGCCCGGCCGCCTGCGCCGGGCTGCGGTTCCTGCCGGACTGGGCCGAGCTGACCCGGGTGTACGTGCGTCCCGCGCACCGCGGTCGCGGCGGCGGCGCGCTTCTGCTCGCCGCCGTGGAGGAACGGGCGCGCGCCGCCGGCGTCGCCCGGATCCGGTTGGACACCCGCAGCGACCTCGTCGAGGCCCGAGCCCTGTACGCCCGGCACGGCTACCGGGAGATCCCGGCGTACAACGACGACGTCTACGCCGAGCACTGGTTCGAGAAGGTCCTCCAGTTGACGACGGCCGCGCCACGCGCTAAATAGAGAAGTGGCAAGTTGAGTCACTAGGACTCAACTTAGGACCTTCGGCCAGGAGAACCGAGGAGGCAGGACCATGCTGATGCGCACCGACCCGTTCCGTGAGATCGACCGGCTCACCGAGCAGTTCTTCGGCACCGCCGCGCGCCCCGCGGTCATGCCGCTGGACGCCTACCGCGACGGTGACTGGTTCTACGCGGCGTTCGACCTGCCCGGCGTCGACCCGGACAGCATCGACTGCACGGTGGAGCGCAACGTGCTGACCGTCCGCGCGCAGCGGCAGCGGCCCACCGGCGACAGCGTCGAGCTCGTCGCCGCCGAACGCCCGATGGGCACCTTCACCCGGCGGCTGTTCCTCGGCGACACCCTCGACACCGACAGGCTCGAGGCCGGCTACGACAACGGGGTGCTGACCCTGCGGATCCCGGTGGCGGAGCGGGCCAAGCCCCGCCGAGTCACCATCACCGCCGCGGCCGACGGCAACGGCCGCAAGCAGATCAACGCCTGAACATCCGACCGGGGGGCGCGGCCGTCCCGTCCCCCGGTCATGCCCGGCGGCACGCCGCGGGCGGATAGAGCGCGGCCAGGGCGTGCGCGGTGGCGGCGAGCCGGTCGCGCAGCTCGGCCGGCGCGAGCACCTCCACGTGCGCGCCGAGCTTGAGCAGCTCCACGTGGCCGTGCTTCACCGACTCGATCGGCACCGTCGTGTGCACCCAGCCGGCCGGGTCCGGCTCGGAGGCGGCCGCCCGCGCCGCCCGGCTCATCGCCGGCGGCAGGACGTGCGCCGCCAGCTCCAGCGCGGCCGTCGTCATCCGCACCCGGGCCTCGTCCCGGTACACGCCGCGCTCGTACCGGTCGGCGTGCTCCTGCCAGCAGCGGGCCAGGTCGAAGCCGTCCGGCCGGTCGAACCGTTCGTCGAGGACGGTCAGGGCCAGGATCGCCGCGACCCGGTAGGTGCGCACCTGCCCGCCCGCGTCGGCCACCAGGTACCAGCGGCCGGCCTTGAGCACCACGCCCAGCGGGGCCAGCGTCCGGGTCACCTCCCGCGGGGCCTTCCACCGTCGGTAGCGCACCTCGACTCGCCGGTCCTCCCACACCGCCCGGGCCAGCTCGGCCAGGTGCGGCGTGGGTTCGGGCTCCCGGAACCAGGTGGGGGCGTCGAGGTGGAACCGCTGCCGGATCCGGCCGCCCCGGTCGGCCAGCTCCGCCGGCAGGGCGGCGCGCAGCTTCAGCTCGGCGGCGGCGAGCACCGACCCGAGGCCCAGCTCGGCGGCGGGGCCGGGCATGCCGGCCAGGGACAGCGCCTCCGCCTCGCCGGCGGTCAACCCGGTGAGCCGGGTGCGGTAGCCGTCGACCAGCCGGTAGCCGCCGGCGGGGCCGCGATCGGCGTAGACCGGCACCCCGGCCGCGCCGAGCGACTCCACGTCCCGGTAGACGGTGCGCACCGACACCTCCAGGGCCTCGGCCAGCTCCGGGGCGGTCATCCTGCCCCGGGTCTGCAGAAGCAGCAGCAGGGAGACCAGCCGACTCGCGCGCACCGCCCGACCGTACCGCCCCCGGGCGGCGGCAGACCGGTGGCCAGGGGCGGTCGAGCCGTGCCGGGCCGCCCTCGTGATGGCTACGCCACGGCGCCTGGTTCGCCGAGGCGGTCGGCTTCCGCCGGCGCTGGCGGATGGTCGACCGGCGGGTCGCCGAGAAGCCGGCGGCGGCGCCGATCACGTCTGGCGCGCCTCCTCCCGTTTGCCAGCCGGAGCTGAGAACCTTTTTCACATGCTGTCCCCGAACGCCCCGGCGCGGTCCCGCCAGTCGCCCCCGCCGGCCCTGCCCGTCGGGCCCACCGACTTCACCGAGGCGTGGCTGCGCAACCGGCGGCTGTCCGAGCACACCCGCGACGCGTACCGGCGGGACGTCGCCGGGTGGCTCGCCTGGTGCGCCGCCCGCGAGCTGGACCCGCTGCACGCGAACTTCCTGCACGTCAACGAGTACGCCCGGGGGCTGGAGGCGACGCTGGCCGCGCGCAGCGGCAAGCCGCTCACCCCGGCCACGGTCGCCCGCCGGCTCTCGGCCCTGTCGAGCTGGTACGACTTCCTGGTCAAGCTGCGGGCCGTGGACGCCAACCCGGTCGCCGGCGCCGACCGGCCCCGCATCGACCGGGACCACTCCGCCACGGTGGGGCTCAGCCCGGAGGAGGTGGACGCGCTGCTCGCCGCCGCCGAGGCCGACACGGGGCCGACCGCCGCCCGCAACCGTGCCGCCATCGCGCTGCTGGCCGACCTCGGGCTGCGCGTCGGGGAGCTGGTCTCGCTCGACCTGACCGACCTGGGCGCCGAGCGGGGCCACCGCAGCGTCCGGTTCGTCGGCAAGGGCGGCAAGTCCCGCCGCCGCGCCCTGACCCCCGGCACCGCGTACGCGGTCGACGCGTACCTGGCCCAGCGGGCTGCCGCCCAGGGTGTGGCGGTGCACGAGCTGACCGGCCCGCTGCTGGTCACCGCGACCGGGGCCCGGCTGGACCGGCACGCCGTGTTCCGGCTGGTACGCCGGCTGGCCCGGGCGGCCGGCATTCCGGCCTGGGCGAAGCTGTCGCCGCACTCGCTGCGGCACGCCTTCGCCACCACCGCCCGGGCCGAGGGTGTCCCGCTGGAGGACGTGCAGGACGCGATGGGCCACGCCGACCCGCGCACCACCCGCCGCTACGACCGGGACCGGCACAACCTCGACCGCGACCCCGCGTACGCCATCTGGGCGGCCCGGGCCCGCCGCCGCGGCTGACACCGACGTCCGCGCGCCCGGTGGTGCCACGCGGCGTTTCCTTCGCGCGCGGCACCACCGGAGCCTGCCGTGGGCCGCCGCCTGGAGTGGGTCAGCCCTGCGGGCGGGGGCAGATGCAGAACGGCTGCCCGGCCGGGTCGGTCAGCACCACCCACCGGTCGCCGCCGGGCTGGAAGTCCGGCTTCGTGGCGCCGGCGGCGACGAACTCCTTCTCGGCCTGCGCGAGGTCGTCGACGTACAGGTCGAGGTGGTAGCGCTTGCCGGCGCCCTCGTCCGGCCAGGACGGCGGCCGGTACCCCTCGACCAGGCCGAAGCCCACGGCCACGCCCCCGGCGGTGACCATCGCGTACTCCGGCTGGCTGTGGGTGATCTCCCCACCGAGGACGCGCTGCCAGAACGCGGCGTGGGCGACGGGGTCGGGGCTGTCGAGGTTGACCATGGCGAGGTCGGCGGTGACTGTCATGCCCGGCAGTCTGCCGCGCGTACCTGACATCCACTGTCAGGTACGCGAGCATCTTGCGGCGGTCTACGGGTCCGCGAGGGCGAGCAGGCGGCTCAGCGCCCCGATGCCCTCCTGGGTGCCGGCCGCGACCAGGACGTCGCCGTGGGCGAGGACGTGCCCGTCCCCGGGCGCGGTGATCGTCCGGCCCGCGCGGAGCACGGCGATGACGGTCACGCCGCCGGTACGCGCGACGGCGTCGGCCAGGGGCCGGCCGTCGTAGGGCGACGCGGCCGTGACCGGCAGCTCGGCGACGCTGATCGCCTCGGGGTGCCGCTCCAGGTGCGTGACGTGGTCGACGGTGGCGACCGGGTGCAGCAGCTCGGCCACCTCCTGCGCCTCCGCGGGGCTGAGCGGCAGCGACCGCTCGACGGTGTCCGGATCGCCGGGCGCGTACAGGACGAGGTCGCGCCGCCCGCCGCGGTGGCAGATGACCCCGAGCAGCTGCCCCTCGCTGGTGTGCACGGTGTAGCCGACGCCGATACCGGGCAGCGGGACACGTTCGATCTGCATCATTGCCTCCTGTCCTGGGATGGTGCGGTGTGCGCCTGGCCGGTCTCGCCGAACCAGGTGGCCAGCCGCCCGGCGCGCGCGACGGCCCGCAGGCGCCGTTCGGTGGCGTCGCGTACGGGTGGGGTGGTGAGCACGACGAGCTGGTCCCCGACGCGTAGCCGGGTGTGGTGGTCGGGCACGAAGGTGTCGTCGCCGCGGACGACGAGGGTGGTCGCGGCGGGCGGCGGCAGCCGCAGCTCGGGCAGGTAGACGCCGTGCAGGCGGGAGCCGGCCTCGACGGTGACGTGGATGAGGTCGGCGTCCATGGCGTCCAGCGGCGCCAGTTCGATCTGCAGGTCGGGCCCGACGTCGCGCGACGCGAGGCGGAGCCGGCGCGCCAGCCAGGGCAGGGTGGGCGCCTGGATGACCGTGAACACCACGACGAGCACGAAGACGATGTTGAAGACCTGCTCGCTGCCCGGAGCCCCCGCGACGACCGGGATGGTGGCCAGCACGATCGGCACGGCACCGCGTAGTCCGGCCCACGACAGGAAGGCCTGTTCGCGCAGCGGGATGCGGAACGCGGCCAGCGAGACCAGCACCGACGCGGGCCGGGCGAGCAGCAGCAGGGCCGTGCCGACCACGATCGCGGGGACGATCGCGGCGGGCAGCTCGCTGGGCGTGGCCAGCAGGCCGAGCATCACGAACAGGCCGATCTGGGCGATCCAGCCCAGCCCCTCGGCGACCGAGTGGGTGGCTCGCCGGTGTGCCAGGCCGGAGTTGCCGAGCACCAGCCCCGCCAGGTAGGCGGCGAGGAACCCGCTGGTCTGGGTCAGGCCGGCGACCGCGAACGCCAGCACTCCGCAGGCGACCGTCGCGATGGGGTACAGGCCGGAGGTCGGCAGGGTCAGCCGCCGCAGCAGCCACACGCCGGCCGCCCCGGTCACCACGCCGATCGCGCCGCCGGCGACCAGCTGGTAGGCCATCGCGCCGATCAGGGGCAGGGGGGCGACGGTGTCGAGGGTGGCGGCGCTGAAGGTGAGCACCAGGATCAGCGTCGGGGCGTCGTTGAGCCCCGATTCGGCCTCCACCAGGCTCGTCAGTCGTCGGGGCAGCGGCACCGACCGCAGGACGGAGAACACCGCCGCCGCGTCGGTGGACGACACGATCGCCCCCAGCAGCAGCGCCATCCGCCAGTCGACGTCCAGCAGCAGGTACGCCGCCCCCGCGGTGACCGCGACGCTGACGAACACGCCGACGGTGGCCAGCACCGACGCGGGCGCCAGCACACCGCGTACGTCGCTGAACCTGGTGGTCAGGCCGCCCTCCACCAGGATGACCGCCAGCGCCGCCAGGCCCAGGGCCTGTGCCAGGGCCGCGTCGTCGAAGGGGAAGCCGGCGACGTCCTGGCCCAGCAGCAGGCCGACGCCGAGGTACGCCAGCAGGACCGGCATGCCCAGCCGGGTGGCCAGCCGGGCCGCGCCGACGCTGGCCAGGACCACGCCGGTGCCGACGGCCAGCGTCACGTACAGCTCGCCGAGGTTCACGTCGACCCCCTCGCGCCCGGGGCGGACGCGTCGTCGCGCCCGCCCCGGACGCCGGCTACGCGGCGAAGTAGCGCAGCCACACGTACCCCCACGCGATCACCGTGGTCAGCACCGTGGTGACGATGCCGTACCGGGTGAACTGCCAGAAGCTGATCGGATCGCCGGCGCGGGCCGCGATGCCCAGCACGACGATGTTGGCGCTGGCCGCCACGGCCGTGCCGTTGCCGCCCAGGTCGGCGCCGAGGGCGAAGGACCACCACAGCGCCTCGCCGGTGACGGGATCCGGGGCGCCGGCGACGAGGTTCTCCACGATCGGCGCCATGGTCGCCGTGTACGGGATGTTGTCGAAGAACGCGCCGAGCACCGCCGAGCCGAAGATCAGGCCGGTGGCCGCCGTGAAGAAGTTGTCGCCGACGGCGTCGCTGGCCCATTCCCCGATCAGCCCGATCACCCCGGTCTCGGTGAGGCCGGCGACCATCACGAACAGCCCGGTGAAGAAGACCAGCGTCGGCCACTCGACCTCGGCGAGGTACGCCGACGTGTCCGCCCGGGTCACCAGCACCATCAGTCCGGCGCCGAGCAACGCGACGACGGCCACGTCGACGTGGATCACCGTGTGCAGCATGAACCCGGCCATCACCAGGCCGAGCACGACCAGGCAACGGACCAGCATCCGCGGGTCGGTGATGGCGGCGCGGGCGTCCATGTCGCGTACGGCCTCGAACCGTTCGGGGTGGTGCACGAACGAGCGGCGGAACATGACCCGCGCCAGCACCAGGAACGCGAGGAACATCAGCAGCGTGACCGGCGCCATGTGCATCAGGAAGTCGTTGAAGCTCAGCCCGGCCCGGCTACCGATGATGATGTTGGGCGGGTCGCCGATCAGGGTCGCGGCGCCGGCGATGTTGGAGGCGAGCACCTCGGCGATCAGGTACGGCGCGGCGGGCACGCCCAGCCGGCGGCACACCGAGATGGTGATCGGGGCGACCAGCATGACGGTGGTGACGTTGTCCAGGAACGGCGACAGGGCGGCGGTGATCGCCATGAGCAGCACCATCAGCCGGAACGGGCGCCCCCGCGAGCGCTGTGCCGCCCAGATCGCCAGGAACTCGAACACCCCGGTCTGTTTGATCACCCCGACGATGATCATCATGCCGAGGAGCAGGAAGATGACGTCCCAGTCGATGCCGGCGTGCTGCTCGTAGAACACGTGCGACCCGGGCACGAGCCCGAGCAGGGCCATCAGGCCGGCGGCGCCCAGCACCACCGCGACCCGGTTGATCTTCTCTGTGGCGATGAACACGAACGCGACCACGAAGATGGCGGTCGCGGCCAGGGCGGGCCAGACGCTCACGGGCGCCCGCCCGGCGGGCCGTTCTCCGTGATGGTGGGCCGGTGCCCACAGGCAAGGATCGCGGCTTCCGGTGGCACGGGTGCTGACAGCACCAGGTGACGGTTCACGGGGTCCTCCCAGGAGGGATTCGGCACAACGGGGCAGCGCACCGGCAGGCGGTGCGGCCGGGTGCGCAGGAATGGGCCCGAGCGGTCCGGGCCTGTCTTCATGGTCATCCGCCCGGTGCGGGCCGACATCGGGGCTGACACCCATTTGCCGCCGTCGCCTCCGACGGTCGTCCCGGCCCGGCGGGTCGCGGCGGATAAATGGGTGCGGGCACGCATTTACACCACGCGCGCCGCCGGGCAGGCTGGATCATGAAGAGGGGGACCGCTGCGGAGCGTGACCACCCGCCGCCCGCCGGCCTGTGGACAATTGCCGATGTCGGCGCGGGCCGGCGGGGCACCGGGGCCGGGAAGGGAGGCGTCGTCGTGTCGCTGTTCTGGCGGATCTTCCTGCTCAACGCGGCCGTCCTCGTCACCGCCACGTTGCTGCTGCTCGGCCCGGTCACGGTCTCCACCCCGGTGCTGCTCACCGAGGCCGTCGTCCTGACCGTGGGCCTCGCCGCGATGCTGGTCGCCAACGCCGCGCTGCTGCGGGTCGGCCTGGCGCCGCTGCGCCGCCTGACCCGGGCCATGACCACCATCGATCTGCTCCAGCCCGAGCCGCGCCCGGTCCCGACCGGGCAGGCCGGCATCGCGGAGCTGATCCGCGCCTTCAACGCCATGATCGACCGTCTGGAGGCGGAACGGGCGACCAGCGCGGCCGCCGCCCTGTCCGCGCAGGAGGCCGAGCGCCGCCGTATCGCCCAGGAGCTGCACGACGAGGTCGGCCAGACGCTGACCGCGGTCCTGCTCGAACTGAAACAGGTCGCCCGCCACGCGCCCGACCCGGTTCGCGCGCAGCTCGCCCAGGTGCAGGAGACCACCCGCGACAGCCTCGACGAGATCCGCCGCATCGCCCGCCGGCTACGCCCCGGGGTGCTGGAGGAACTCGGCCTGATCAGTGCCCTGAAGGCGCTCGTCACGGAGGTCACCGGGCACACCGAGCTGGCCGTGCGCCAGCACCTCGGCGCGGACCTGCCGGCCCTCGACGGCGAGGCCGAGCTGGTGATCTACCGGGTCGCCCAGGAGGCCCTCACCAACACCGTCCGGCACGCCAGGGCCACCACCGTCGAGGTGTCCCTGGCCGCTCAGCCGGGCCACGTGCAGCTGCGGATCCGCGACGACGGCCGGGGCGTCGGCGACGCGCCCGAGGGCGCCGGCATCCGCGGAATGCGCGAGCGGGCCCTGCTCATAGGCGCTCCGCTCGCCGTGACCTCCGGCCCGGCCGGCGGCACCGAGGTGCGGCTGCGGGTGCCGCTGACGGACCGGGACGGCCGGCCGTGACGACCCGCATCCTGCTCGCCGACGACCACGCCCTGGTGCGCCGCGGGGTCCGGCTCATCCTCGACAGCGAACCGGACCTGACGGTCGTGGCCGAGGCCGGCGACGGCGCGGAGGCCGTCGCCCTGGCCCAGGCCGAGCGCCCCGACCTGGCCATCCTCGACATCGCCATGCCCCGGATGACCGGCCTGCAGGCAGCCCGGGAGCTGTCCCGGCAGCAGCCGGACCTGCGCATCCTCATCCTGACGATGTACGACAACGAGCAGTACTTCTTCGAGGCCCTCAAGGTCGGCGCCAACGGCTACGTGCTCAAGTCCGTCGCCGACCGTGACCTGGTGGAGGCGTGTCGCGCCGCCGTACGCGACGAGCCGTTCCTCTATCCCGGCGCGATCAACGCCCTCATCCGCACCTACCTGGAACGCACCGCCCGCGGCGAGAGCCTGCCGGCGCGGGCCATCACCGAACGCGAGGAGGAGATCCTCAAGCTCGTCGCCGAGGGCCACTCGTCGAAGGAGATCGCCCGCCTGCTGTTCATCAGCGTCAAGACCGTCGAACGACACCGGGCCAACCTGCTGCAGAAGCTCGGCCTCCGGGACCGGCTCGAGTTGACCCGCTACGCCATCCGGGCCGGCCTCATCGAGCCGTGAGCCGGCCCGGCGGGGCGGGCCCGTCGGCGGGCTCGCGGGGCGCGCGCCGACGGGGGACGACGCGGCGCCCGTCCGGGCCGGGCCGGCTTTTCCTGCGGGCGGCCCCACCGGTTCTCTACGGTCGACGGGTGGGCGCTGAGCAGCCGTGGAGCCGGCCGGCCCGGCGGCGCCGCCCGATGCGCACCGGGCTGGTGTTCGCGGGCGTCGCCGTGCTGCTGTGCTGCGTCGGGGTGGCCGGGCTGGGCGCCTGGAACGTGCAGGTGGTCACGCAGGCCAGCGGCCCGGTGCGGGAGACCGCCGACGGGTTCCTGCGCTCGGTCGCGGCGGGCGACACCGACGGCGCGTACGACCGGCTCTGCGCCGACGCGCGCACCCGGTGGAGCCCGATCGGGTTCACCAGCTGGCTGCGCACGCCGCCGGTGGTCAGCGGCTACGAGATCCTCGACGTGTCGGTGGCGACGCGCGGCGGCCGCCCGCAGGGCACGGTGACGGTGCGGCTGACCCGCGACAACGGGCTGACCGAGGAGCGGAAGCTGTCGGTGGTGCGGGAGGGCGGCGACTGGCGGGTGTGCGGTGACCCGTACTGACGTGTCAGCGGCGCGGGCCGAGCTCGCCGGCCCGGTAGTGCCGCCGGCACAGCACCTGGTAGCGCACCTCCGCGCTGTCCACCGTGTCGCCGATGACGACCTGTTCGCCCTCGCGGACGACCCGCCCGCCGACCACCCGCGCGTTGAGCAGCCCTTCCCGGCCGCACCAGCAGAGCACCTCGACCTGGATGCGGGCCACCTCGTCGGCGAGTTCGAACAGCCGCTGCGCGGCCGGGAACAGGCAGGACCGGAAGTCGGTGGCCAGCCCGAACGCGTACACGTCGACGTCGTAGCTGTCGACCAGCTCGGCCATCTGCTCGATGTGCTCCAGGTTGTAGAAGGAGGCCTCGTCGCAGATGAGGTAGTCGACGCGGACCCCCTCGGCCCACGTGTCGCGCACCAGCGTGCGCAGGTCGAGGTCGTCGGTGACCTCGACGGCCTCGTGGGCCAGCCCGATGCGGGTGGTGACCCGCGGGCCCAGCGAGCGGTCGATGCGGGTGGTGACCAGGCCACGGCGGCCCTGCCGGGCGTGGTTGTGGTTCATCTGCAGCGCCATCGTGGACTTGCCGCAGTCCATCGGCCCCCAGAAGAACTTCAACGCCGCGGCGTGCAGCGGACGCCCGTCCACGCCCCGCGCCGCGGCGCACCGGGCGGGGGAGTCGTCGGGGCCCAGCGGCGGGCGCGCCAGACAGGTCGGGGCGGCGGCGTGGTCGGTCACGGTCGGGCAGCCTAGCTGATCGACGCCCCCCGATCCGGCCGGTGCGGTCCGCGCTGCCTCACAGCACCCGGGGCGGGGTGTTGCCGGCGGCGACGATCGCGCGGCGGATCGGCACGGCCAGCAGCAGCAGGAACCCGACGACGAAGAAGATGAGCAGGGAGACCAGGCCCACCCGGTACGAGGAGGTCAGCTGGAACACCAGGCCGAAGGCCAGCGGGCCGAGCCAACTGGTGCCCTTGTCGCTGATCTCGTAGAAGCCGTAGTATTCGCCCTCCTTGCCGGCGGGGATGAGCTGGCTGAACAGCGACCGGCTCAGCGCCTGGCTGCCGCCGAGCACCAGGCCGATGGCCGCGCCGAGGACCATGAACGGCAGCGGCGCCTCGGCGGGCAGCCGGAACGCGCCGAGGATCACCCCGGTCCACAGCACCAGGCTGATCAGGACGGTCTTCCAGGCGCCGATGCGCTTGGCGAGCGCGCCGAGCAGCAGCGCGCCGCCGAAGGCGAGGAACTGCACCAGCAGGATGGTCACGATCAGGGTGCTCTGGCCGAGCTTCAGCTCCTCGGTGCCGTACTGGCTGGCCAGGGCGATGACGGTCTGGATGCCGTCGTTGTAGACCAGGAACGCGAGCAGGAAGAACAGCGTCAGCGGGTACGCCTTGATCTCCCGCAGGGTGCGGCCGAGCTGCCGGAACCCGTCGGTGACGGGGTTGCCGCCGGCCAGCGCGGCGGCGGTGGGGTGTTCGCGCAGCCACCGCAGCGGAACCAGGGTGAACACCGCCCACCACAGCCCGGCGGACACGATCGACCAGCGGGCCAGGTCGAGGGTGCGCTGGTGGTTGCCCTCCTCGCCGAGCATGCTGACCGCGACCAGGTTGAGTGCCAGCAGCAGGCCGCCGCCGAGGTAGCCGAGGGCCCAGCCGCGGCTGGAGATGCCGTCGCGGTCGTCGGGGCCGCCGAGCTGCGGCAGGAACGAGTTGTAGACCACGACGCCGGCGCCGAAGGCGATGTTGGCGACGAGGAACAGCAGCCCGCCGAGCAGGTACCGGTCGCCGGTGACGAAGAGCATGCCGACGGTGGCGCCGGCGCCGGTGAAGGCCGCCGCGGCGAGCAACCGCTTCTTGTGCGCCGACCGGTCGGCGACCGCCCCGATGACGGGCAGCACGAACACGGTGAGGAACACCGACAACGACACCAGGTAGGGGAAGTACGAGCCGGCGGCGATCTTGATGCCCAGCGGGTACACGTACCCGGAGCAGGTGTCGGCGCCGAGTTCGCAGCCGGCGGCCAGTTCGGTGACCGTGGTCAGGAACGGGCCGAGGAACACGGTGATCACGGTGGTGGAGAAGGCGGACATCGCCCAGTCGTAGAAGTACCAGCCGGTGCGTTCGCGGCGGGTGCTCGCCGGGGCGGGGGTGTCGCCGACCGTGGGGGTGGCGGTCTCGGCCATCGGGGTCCTTCGGCGCTCAGGCGGCCCAGTGGCCGCGGCTGCGGTAGACGTCGCGCAGCACGCCGACGTGATCGGTCATGATGCCATCCACTCCAAGATCAAGTAACTCGTGCATATCGGCAGGTTCGTCGATCGTCCAAACGTGCACCTGCAGGCCGAGTCGGTGGGCGTAGCGCAGGAACCGGCGGTCCACCACGCGCACCCGCCCGTAGCGCACCGGCACCTGGGCGGCGACGACCGACGGGGGCAGCCGCAGCGCCCGGCCGGTCAGCGAGGCCATCCGCAGCCGGGCCACCCCGCGCATGCCGAGGCTGGTGGCGATCCGGCCTCCGGTGCTGGCGCGCAGCCGGGCGAGCCGGGCGTCGCTGAACGAGGCGAGCAGCACCCGGTCGCCGGCGTTGGCGCGCGCGACCGTGGCCACGGTCGGGTCGACGCCGCCGTCGGCCTTGACGTCGATGTTGAACCGGACCTCGGGCCAGGCGTCGAGGACCTCGTCGAGGCGGGGCACCACGGCGGCGCCGCCGACGCGTACCGAGGCCAGGTCCGCCCAGCGCAGGTCGGCGATGCGCCCGGGCTCGCCGGTGACCCGCGTCAGGGTGGCGTCGTGGAAGACCACCGCCACGCCGTCGGCGGTGCCGTGCACGTCGGTCTCCACGTACCGGTAGCCGAGCCCGATCGCGCGGGCGAACGCCGCGGCGGTGTTCTCGTCGCCCTCGGCGGCGCCGCCGCGGTGGGCGAAGGCCAGCGGCGCGGGGGCGTCGAGGTAGGGGTGACGGGTCAGCACGCGACGCAGTATGCCGGTCTCCGGTTGCCGCGCGGCAACCAGCCCGTGGCCGTTGATCGCCGGCGCGGACCGCCTCCCGAACGGCCACCGTGGACGCGGGTCGCGCAGGGGACCCGGGAGTCCGGCGGGGTGTCGCCGCGTCGATCCGCCGGGCGGGGCCGGTTCGTCCCGGTGGCGGCCGGGGCGAGGCTCGCGCCGCGGGTGGCGGCCGGGACGAGCGCGTGCTCAGGCGGTGGGGCGACGGCGGTGCGAGCGGCTGGTGTCGGCGGGTCGGCCGGGGTCGACGTGGCGCGGCCGGTCGGGCTCGTCGGGCCGCAGCGGGGCCAGGCCGTCGGTTATGGCGTCGATGATCCGGTCGGTGGCGCGCCGGGCCGCGCCGGGCGTGACGGGCGTGATGTCGCCCAGGTCGACCGGGTCGCCGAAGTGCACCCGGACCACGGGGCGCCGCCACATGGCGCGGGCGACGCCGCGCAGCAGACCCTTCGGGGCGCGGTAGGGAAGCACCTCGTGCGACCCCCACTGGGCGATCGGGATCACCGGCGCGGCGCAGGCCAGGGCGAGGCGGGCCACGCCGGTCTTGCCGCGTTCGGGCCACATGCCGGGGTCCAGGCCGATGCGGCCCTCGGGGTAGACCAGGATCACCGAGCCGCCGGTGACGGCCGCGGCGGCGTCGTCGAGGGCCTGGTGTACGGCGCTGGTGCCGCGGTCGACGCGGATGTGCCCGGCGCGGCGCATCGCGGCGCCGATGACGGGGGCGCGGAACAGCCCGCCGGTGGCCATGATCCGGGGGGCGACGCCCCGGGCCCGGCAGGCGGCGGCGAGGACGACCGGGTCGAACGGGCTGATGTGGTTGGCGGCCAGGATCAGCGGGCCCCGGCGCAGCGCCTCGGGCACGTTCCCGCTGACCTCGAGGCGGGCCACGAGCGCGACGACGGCGCGGGCGAGCAGCTGCGCGGCGCGCCAGATCAGCGGGGGCTGCCACGTCGGGTGGGCGGTGTCCATCAGCCGGCAATGGTCGCACGCGCGGGCCGGGCGGCGGGGGCGGGGGCGTCGGCACGGCGACCGCCGGGGCCGTCCGGCAGAGGTGATCAGGGTCATTGGTCCCGGGCCGGTTAGGGACCCCCGCCCCTGCCCGTTCGTCTACGACGGGAAGTAGTATTTACTACGTCTCGTAGTATGCACAGCTGGGGGTTCTCTGGTGGACGCGTTGGACGTCGCCCGCTGGCAGTTCGGTGTCACCACCGTCTACCACTTTCTCTTCGTGCCGCTGACCATCGGCCTGTCCGTGCTGGTGGCGATCCTGCAGACGATGTGGCACCGCACCGGCGACGAGAAGTACCTGAAGCTCACCAAGTTCTACGGCAAGCTCTTCCTGATCAACTTCGCCATGGGCGTGGTCACCGGCATCGTGCAGGAGTTCCAGTTCGGCATGAACTGGAGCGACTACTCCCGCTTCGTCGGCGACATCTTCGGCGCGCCGCTCGCCATCGAGGCGCTGGTCGCGTTCTTCCTGGAGTCGACCTTCATCGGCCTGTGGATCTTCGGCTGGGACCGGCTGCCCAAGCGGCTGCACCTGGCCGCCATCTGGGCCGCCGCGATCGGCAGCAACCTCAGCGCGTACTTCATCCTCGCGGCGAACTCGTTCATGCAGAACCCGGTCGGCTACCGGATCAACCCCGACACCGGCCGCGCCGAGCTGACCGACTTCATGGCGGTGCTGACCAACAAGGTCGCCCTGATCACCTTCCCGCACACCATCGCCGGCGCGTTCCTGGTGGCCGGCTCGCTGCTGGTCGCCGTCGCCATGTGGCACCTGGTACGCAACCGCGACTCCGCCGACACCCCCGCGTACCGGTTCGCCGCGAAGTTCGGCTCCTGGGTCACCCTGCTCGCCGCCGTCGTCGTCGGCTTCACCGGCGACATCCAGGGCAAGATCATGACCGAGGTGCAGCCGATGAAGATGGCCGCCGCCGAGGGCCTCTACACCACCGAGTCGCCCGCCTCGTTCTCCGTGCTCACCGTCGGCAGCCTCGACGGCAGCCGCGAGGTGTTCGCCCTCAAGATCCCGCACCTGCTGTCGTGGCTGGGCACCGGCGACCCGAACGGCACCGTGCACGGCATCAACGACCTCCAGGCCCAGTACGCCGCCCAGTACGGCGCCGGCAGCTACACCCCGATCATCCCGGTCACCTACTGGAGCTTCCGCTTCATGATCGGCTTCGGGATGGCCGCCGCCGCGATCGCCCTGCTGGTGCTCTGGAGCCAGCGCAAGGGCCGCACGCCCACCAGCAAGTGGCTGCTGCGCGCCGGCCTGGTCATGCCGCTGCTGCCGCTGGCCGCGAACTCCTTCGGCTGGATCTTCACCGAGATGGGCCGCCAGCCGTGGATCGTCTTCGGCGAGATGCTCACCCGCGACGGCGTGTCCCGCAGCGTGTCGATGACCGAGGTGCTCACCTCGTTCACCGCCTTCACCCTGATCTACGCCACCCTCGCCGTGGTCGAGGTCAAGCTGCTGCTGCGCTACGCCAAGGCCGGCGTGCCCGACCTCACCCCGGCGCCGGAGACCGACGACACCGACGACGACGCCGAGCGCCCGCTCGCCTTCGCCTACTGACCACCGGAGCCCACCGTGGAACTCACCACCATCTGGTTTCTGCTCGTCGCGGTCCTGTTCACCGGGTACTTCATCCTGGAGGGCTTCGACTTCGGCGTCGGCATGCTGCTGCCCGTGCTCGGCCGCAACGACCGGGAACGCCGCGTCCTGATCAACACCATCGGGCCGGTCTGGGACGGCAACGAGGTGTGGCTGATCACCGCCGGCGGCGCGATGTTCGCCGCCTTCCCCGAGTGGTACGCCACCCTGTTCTCCGGCTTCTACCTGCCGCTGCTGCTGATCCTGCTGGCCCTGATCGCCCGCGGCGTCGCCTTCGAGTACCGCCACAAGCGCCCCGAGGCGTCCTGGAAGCGGCGCTGGGACACGGCGATCTTCGTCGGCTCGCTCGTGCCGGCGGTGCTGTGGGGCGTGGCGTTCGCCAACATCCTGCGCGGCGTGCCGCTGGACGCCGACCACGAGTACGTCGGCGGCCTGCTCGACCTGCTCCACCCGTACGCCCTGCTGGGCGGCGCGACCACCGCGGCGCTGTTCCTCACCCACGGCGCGGTGTTCGTCGCGCTGAAGACCGTGGGCGACGTCCGCGAGCGTGCCGGCGCGCTCGCGGTGCGCCTGGGCGTGGTCACCGCCGTGCTCGCGGTGGCGTTCCTGTCCTGGACGTTGACCATCCGCTCCAGCGCGGCCGCCGTCGTGTTCGCCGTCGGCGCGGCCCTCGCCCTGCTCGGCGGCCTCGCCGCCGCCCGGGTACGCCGGGAGGGTTGGGCGTTCGCCGGCACCGCCGTGGCGATCGGCCTGGCCGTGGCGACGCTGTTCGCGGCGCTGTTCCCGAACGTGCTGCCGTCCACCCTGGACGCGGCGGGGACGCTGACCGCCACCAACGCCGCCTCCACCCCCTACACCCTGAAGATCATGACCTGGGTGGCGGTGGTGTTCACCCCGATCGTGCTGGCCTACCAGGGCTGGACGTACTGGGTGTTCCGCAAGCGCATCGGAGTGGCCCACATCCCGCAGCACTGACCCGGCCCGGGACTAGGGTGAGGCGATGACCGGCGACGCGTGGACCAACCTGTTCGGCAGCGCGACGCCGGTCGTCGCCGCCCCCCTCGCCGGGGGCGCCACCACCTGCGCCCTGGTCCGCGCCGTCGCCGCCGCCGGCGGCTTCGCCTTCCTCGCCGCCGGCTACAAGACCCCCGAGGCGGTCGCCGCCGAGCTGGCCGAGCTGCGCGCCACCGGGACGCCGCACGGGGTGAACCTGTTCGTGCCCGGCGGCCGCGACATCGACGAGACCGCCTTCCGCCGGTACGCCCACCAGATCGCCGCCGAGGGCGCACCGTACGGGCTCGACCTGGCCGCCGCGCCGCTGGTGCACGACGACGACCACTGGCCGGACAAGATCGACCTGCTGCTGGCCGCCCCGGTGCCGGTGGTCAGCTTCACCTTCGGCCTGCCCGACCCGGCGGCGGTGACCGCGCTGCGCCGCGCCGGCACCCGGGTGCTGGTCACGGTGACCTCGGTGGACGAGGCGCTCGCCGCCCGCGAGCTGGGCGTCGACGGCCTGGTCGCCCAGGGCACCGAGGCCGGCGGGCACAGCGGCACCCACACCCCACACCGGCCGGCCCCGCCGACCTCGACCCGCCCCCTGGTCCACGACGTGCTCCGGGCCACCGGGCTGCCGGTGGTGGCCGCCGGCGGCGTCGCCGGCCCCGACGACGTCCGTGCCCTGGTCGCCGCCGGCGCCACCGCGGTGGCCGTCGGGACGTTGCTGCTACGCACCGACGAGAGCGGGGCCAGCCGCACCCATCGCGACGCCCTGGCCGACCCGGCCCGCACCGGCACCGTGCTCACCCGCGCCTTCACCGGACGGCCGGCGCGCGGGCTGCGCAACGCCTTCATCGACCGGTACGAGCCCGTCGCGCCGCTCGGCTATCCGGAGCTGCACCACCTGACCCGGGGCATGCGCGCGGCGGCGGCCGCGGCCGGGCACGCGGACCGGGTGCACCTGTGGGCCGGCACCGGCTACCGGCACGCCACCACCGGCCCCGCCGCCGCCGTGGTCGAGCGGCTGACCGCGACGCTCTGACCGGGCGGCGCCGGCCGGAAACGAACGTCCACCAGGCGACGCGGACTCCAGCGCATGGGGGAGACCCTCGCCGGCGTCCAGGACACTCTGCTCGCCCCGCTCACCCCCACCGAACGCGACCAGCTCACCCGCCTGCTCGGCAAACTCCTCGCACACCACCGGCAGCACCACTGACCGGCGAAACGCCGGCGGGGCGGACGGCGCCACCGCCACCCGCCCCGCCGGCGCCCACCGTTCAGTGGGCCTCGCGCAACTCCGCCAGCCGCGCCTCGATCTCGGCCAACTCCGCGCGCAGCTTCTCCGCCTGCTGCTCCGCCTCGGCACGCTCCGCCGCCATGATCTGCTCCACCGCCTCGTGCACCCCCGGCACGTCGACCAGCGCCACCATCCGCAGCGCCTCCGCCGGCTTGACCACGTACGGCTTCGCCAGCGACTTGCTGCCCTGCTGCGCCGCGACCGTCCACTCGCCGTCGGCGTACGCCAGCGTGACCGTCAGCCCCGTCGGGCCCTTCGGCTTCGCCGCCTTCACCGGCCGCCGTGCCGGCTTCGCCTCCGCCGTCTCCACCTTCGGCTCCTCCCGCTGCTCCCGCGGCGCCGGCACCGGCGCCCGGTCCAACACGAACTCCGGCTCCGCCGGCACCGGCTCCGGCTCGGGCTCCGGCTGCGGCTCCGCCGCCTTGCGGCCCACGCCCCGCGGCGCCACCGCCACGTCGGCGGGGGAGAAGGGCAGCTCGTCGCGACCGAACCGGACCACCACGAACTCGTCGGAGACCGCCGGGTCGGTCAGCTCCACCACCTGCCCCACCTGCCCGGCGATCTGACCCGCCGACGCGGTGAACACCACCTTCGGCTTCCGCCCCGCCGCCAACGCCTCCCGGAAGGTGCGCACGTCCTCGTCGGACAACCCCTGGCCAGCGCCACCCATCAGCAACCTCTTCCCTCGTACACCTGTTCAGACGCCTGCCTTGATACCAGCCGGCCCCGACACGCGCGAGATCAACCCCCCAGCGCCCGCAACGCCGCGTCGGCGTGCGCGTTCATGTTCAGTTCACTGTGGACCACCCCGATCACCCGCCGGTCCGTGCCGATCACGAACGTCATCCGCCGCGTGCTCAACGCGCCCAGCGGAAGCCGTCGCCGCACCCCGAACCGGTCCGCCACCACACCGTCCGGGTCGGACAGCAGCGGATAGTCGAACCCGTGCAACCGGGAGAACTCCGCCTGCCTCGCCACCGGGTCCCGGCTGATGCCCACCCGCTGCGCGCCCACCGCCGCGAACTCCGCCGCCAGGTCCCGGAAGTGGCAGCTCTCCGCCGTGCACCCACGGGTCAGCGCCGCCGGGTAGAAGAACAGCACCACCGGGCCGGCGGCCAGGAACTCCGACAGCCGCCGCGGCGCACCCGTCTCGTCGGGCAGCGCGAAGTCCTCCACCACGTCCCCGACACCCACACCCGCCACCGCACACCTCCACCGTCGTCACCCGGGCCGCGCCGAGCGTATGCGGCGACCCGGCCACCCACACCCACCACCACGGCCCGCACATGTGACCATCCCCTCCCGCATCGGGCGTGCCGGTCGCGGTACCGTCGGCCCAGCAGCCACGGCAGGGGAGAAGTGCATTGAATCCCGTCACCGTCATCACCGGCGGCAGCCGCGGCATCGGCGCGGCCACCGCCCGCCGCCTCGCCCACGCCGGTCACCACGTCGTGTTCGGCTACCGCCGCGACCGCGACGCCGCCGACAAGGTGCTCGCCGACCTCCACGCCACCGGCGTACGCGGCCTCGCCGTGCCCGCCGACACCCGCGACCCCGAGCGGGTCGCCGCCCTGTTCGACGCCGCCGCCGACCTCGGCCCGATCACCGGCCTGGTCAACAACGCCGGCGTCACCAGCCCCATCGGCGCCTTCGTCGACCTCGACCCGGCCGACCTGCGCCACGTCGTCGACGTCAACCTCGTCGGCTACGTCCTGTGCGCCCAACAGGCCGCCCGCCGGATGGGTAGCGGCGCCGCCATCGTCAACGTCTCCTCCGTCGCGGCCACCCTCGGCAGCCCCGGCGAGTACGTCCACTACGCCGCCGTCAAGGCCGCCACCGACACCCTCACCACCGGCCTCGCCAAGGAACTCGCCCCCCGCGGCATCCGCGTCAACGCCGTCGCCCCCGGCATCATCCGCACCGACATCCACGCCCTGTCCGGCCAACCCGACCGACCCGACACCGCCGCCGACCGCATCCCCCTCGGCCGCCCCGGCGAACCCGACGAGGTCGCCGCCGCCATCGCCTGGCTCCTCGGCCCCGACGCCACCTACACCACCGGCACCGTCCTGCGCGTCGCCGGCGGCCTGTAGCCGTGGGCGTCTTCGGCGACGTCGCCGACCTCTACGACGACGTACGCCCCGACTACCCGACCGAACTCGCCGACCTCATCCGCGCCTACCACGGCCGTACCCCCGACACGGTCGTCGAGATCGGCGCCGGCACCGGCAAGGGCACCGCCGTGCTGCTCCGCCTCGGCGCACCCGTCACCTGCGTCGAACCCGACCCCCGCATGGCCGCCCGGCTCACCGCCCGGTTCCCCCGGGCCCGCGTGGTCACCTCGACCTTCGAACGGTGGCAGCCACCCGCCGGCGGCGCACCCCTGCTGGCCTGCGCGCTGGCCTGGCACTGGCTCGGCCCCGCCACCCGCAACCGGCGCGCCCACGACGCGCTCACCCCCGGCGGCACCCTCGCCGTCTTCGGCCACACGTACGACTACGCCGACCCCGGGCAGTCCCGCGCCCTCGACGGCTTCTTCCGCGCCACCGGCCCCAGCACGGTGAAGCGACCCGCCGGCTGGTTCGAGCGCGACATCACCGACAGCCGACTGTTCACCGACGTCCGGGCCGCCCACCTGCAGCGTGACGTCCCGCTGCCCGCCGAGCGTTACCTGCAACTCGTCCGCACCTTCGGCCCGTACCGGATCCTCACCCCCGACGAGCAGGCCCGCGGCCTGGCCGCGCTGCGCCGCCTCGTCGACGGCCTCGGCGCGCCGGTCGTGCTGCGCCTGCGCACCACCCTCGTCCTCGCCCGCCGTCCCCGGCTCGTCGACGCGGGCTCGTGAACGGAGGCGGCCGGGCAGGGCGCCGCCACCCGATCGGTAGGAAAGTTTCACCGATTGCCCCGACCGATACAGATCATTTACGATCGACGCCCATCACTCGACCGGGTGCCCGGACACCACGGGCCCGAACAGGGGAGACCCGATGAGCGACGACCTGGAAACACGCCGCCTGCTCGACACGCCCGCCCGGCGCCGCACCCTCCTCACCGCACTGGGCGTCGGCGTCGGCGTCGGCGTCGTCGGCATGCCGAGCCCCGCCATGGCGGCGGCCGCCGGCTGGAGCAACCCCACCCTCGGCACCCTGACCTCCGGCTACAAGACCCCCAGCCGCCCCACCCACACCGGCTGGGACGTCGCCAACAGCCAGGGCACCCCCGTCTACGCCACCGCCGACGGCACGGTCCGCGACATCAAGACCAACTCGTACCCGGGCGACACCACCAGCGGGCCCCTGCCCGGACGCACCGGCAACAGCGTCCACCTCAACCACGCCGACAGCTACTTCTCCTACTACGGCCATCTCCACCGCGTCCTGGTCAGCGTCGGCCAGCGGGTCAGCTGCGGACAACTGATCGGCCTCATGGGCAACACCGGCAACTCCAGCGGCCCGCACCTGCACTTCGAGATCCACCGCCCCCGGCTGACCTCCACCGACCCCCGGATCTTCCTCGCCAACCGCGGCATCACCCTCGGCGCGACGGCCCCCGTCGGCAGCACCGGCTACCCGAGCGTCAGCCAGGGCGCCTCCGGATGGGTGCCCCGCACCATCCAGTACCTCCTGCGGGCCCGCGGCATCTCCGTCGTCGTCGACGGCGTCTTCGGACCGGCCTGCACCTCCGCCGTCAAGTCGTTCCAGACCAGCCGCGGCCTCTACGCCGACGGCCTCGTCGGCCCGATCACCTGGACCGCCCTCATCCTGCCCCTGCGGGAAGGCAATTCCGGCGACCTCGTCCGCGGCCTCCAGACCGCCCTCAACGCCCGCGGCGCCGACCTCCTCGTCGACGGTTCCTTCGGCTCGGTCACCGCCGACGCCGTACGCGGCTTCCAGAGCCGCAACGGCCTCGTCGCCGACGGCATCGTCGGCCCCGTCACGTGGAGCGTGCTCATCTGACCCCGGACACCGACCCGCCCGGCGTCACCGGCAACCGCCGTGTCGGCCCGCCTTCTGGTCGCGTCTGCGGCTGCCCGACGTCCTCGTGAAACGGCGCTGCCCGGCCGGTGATCTCTCCGGCCGGGCAGCGCGTTCTGGCTCTGGTCAGTTGCCGGTGGACGCGTCCTTCAGGCCCTGCAGCATCTCGGCGAAGTCGGCGGTCTCCGCCGCGGGCGGCGTCTCGATGTTGACCGCCTTGCCGTAGTCGGTGTAGTCGACCGTCATGTCGCCCATCTTGCCCATGTCCAAGCCCGCCCGGCGCGGCCGGTACTGCTCGTCGACCCAGAGGTCGATCGTGAGCTCCTTGACACCCTGCTTGGCGTACTGCTGCTCGACGCCCGACCGCAACTTGGCGTCGAGCTGCCCGAGGTAGGTCGCCACGGGAGCAGTGACGGTGTAGTGCACCGTGCGCGCCCCGTTCACCGTCTCCTCGCCGACGACCTTGACACCCTCGGTGGCGAGCAGCGTCTTGACCTGCTTGGTCGGGTCGATGTCCTCGAACTGCTTGGTGAAGTCCATCCCCGCCTGCTCGGCGGCCGCGGTCAGGTCCAGCTTCATCCAGCGCTTCCCGCCGAGGCTCGCGCGGTCCTTCGCCGGGATCTCGACGTAGATCACGCTGCCGATCATCCGGACGGTGGTCGGGGTGCCGTCCGGGCCCGCCGTCGTCATCTCGGCCTTGACCGGGTCGCCCAGATCGACCACGCCCTGCACCGAGATCTTCTCGCCGCCCGCCGTGCCCTGCATCGTCACGGTCACCGAGTCGCTCTTGTCGGTGGCGTCGATCGTCTTCTGCAACGAACCCTTGAGATCACTGGCGAGCAGCTCCAGCACGCTGGGCTGCTTCGGCGCGTCCGAGCCGGGCTTCGCGCCGCAGGCGGTCATCGCGAGTGCCGTGAGCGCGGAGACCGCCACAACAGTGGTCTTCTTCCAAAGTGACACGTGACAACTTCTTTCCCCGAAGGACTCTGGAGATCTCCCCAGATAGAGCGACGCCACGCTATCCCATGCGGTCAACATCGAGGCGCATCCCCGCCGGATCTTTGGCGGGAACCGACACGCCGGCAGGGGAGCGGCGGCGACAATCGCCCCATACCGCCCAGCCGTGGCGTCGGCCGTCGCCTCCGGGCGCCTGCCACAACCCGGCGCCGACCGCGCCGACCGCGCCGACCGCGCCGACCGCGCGACCTGGTGCCGACCGCGACGTACGATCCGCAGGTGACCAGCAGACCGGACCTGGAGCAGCGCCTGCGCGACCTCGCGCGGCTGCGCCGCGTCCGCGACCGGATCGACCGGGAGTACGCGCAGCCACTGGACGTCGAGGCGCTCGCCCGCGGCGTGAACATGTCGGCCGGACACCTCAGCCGCCAGTTCCGGCTCGCCTACGGCGAGTCGCCGTACGCCTATCTCATGACGCGGCGCATCGAGCGCGCCATGGCGCTGCTGCGTCGCGGCGACCTCACCGTCACCGAAGTCTGTTTCGCGGTCGGCTGCTCCTCACTGGGCACCTTCAGCACCCGCTTCACCGAGTTGGTCGGCGTGCCACCCAGCGCCTATCGGGCCCGGGCAACTCCCGCGACGGCGCAGATGCCGCCGTGCGTCGCGAAACAGGTGACCAGACCGATCAGGAATCGAGAAGCCCACGCCCCGAGCCGCAACTAGCGTGACTGCCATGAACGTCACCATTCACTCGAGCTTCCTCCCGCACACCGACCCGGACGCCTCCCTGGCCTTCTACCGCGACACCCTCGGCTTCCAGGTCCGCAACGACGTCGGCTACGGGGGGATGCGCTGGATCACGGTCGGCCCCGCCGACCAGCCCGACACGTCCATCGTCCTGCACCCACCGACCGCCAGCCCCGGCATCACCGACGACGAGCGCCGCACCATCCTCGAGCTGATGGCCAAGGGCAGCTACTTCGGCGTCAACCTGGCCACCCCCGACCTCGACGGCACCTTCGCGAAGCTGGAGGGCCGCGGCGCCGAGGTGGTCCAGGAGCCGACCGAGCAGCCGTACGGCGTCCGCGACTGCGCGTTCCGCGACCCCGCCGGCAACATGATCCGCATCCAGGAACTGCGCTGAGCCTGGCGACCGCAGCCACGCCCAGGCACCGTGAACGAGCCCACGTACGACAACGGAGGCGGCCCTCCGGCGGCCACCGTCACCGACCCCGACAACAACGTCCCCGAGCCCGCACCACCAGCGAACGCCCCCGCTCCCGCGCCCAGCGTCGTCACGACACCGAGCATCGACTCAACCCACGACATCGACGCCTGGGCGCCGGTGACCGCTTCGACCCGCGCGCCGGCCACGCCGTACCGCTGACTCCGCATCTCCCCGCGCCGCATCCATGCCTGGCGCGAGGTGAACCAGATGCCCGACCACGAACGGATGCGCGACAGCCGCCGGTTGGTCTGACACCCGGGCCGGGCGCGCAGCGTGGCCCAGGCCACAGGGACACCCCGGCCCAGAACCGGCCTGGATACGGTGGTCGTCGCGAAGAGCACGCCCCGGCCGGCTGACGTCGGCCGGGGCGTCGGGCCCCCGGCCGACACCGCCGATCCGGCAGGCAGCGGCCGTCGCCGCGACCGCACCGACACCCCAGAACCAGGCATACTGCTCGCGCTGGTCAGATCGAGCCAGGCGACGCCCAGGGAGACCGCCACGGCGGCTCCGCACGATGATGGAGGCACGATGAGCATGGCCCCGAGGACCGACATGCAGTCGCCCGCTCCGCACGCTGCCGACAGCCACGACCTGATCCGCGTGCACGGCGCGCGAGTGAACAACCTCAAGGACGTCAGCGTCGAGATCCCGAAGCGCCGGCTGACGGTGTTCACCGGCGTCTCCGGCTCGGGCAAGAGCTCGCTGGTCTTCGGCACGATCGCCGCGGAGTCGCAGCGGCTGATCAACGAGACCTACAGCGCCTTCGTGCAGGGCTTCATGCCGACCCTGGCGCGGCCGGAGGTCGACCGGCTCCAGGGGCTGACGACCGCGATCATCGTCGACCAGGAACGGATGGGGTCCAACCCGCGCTCCACCGTCGGCACCGCCACCGACGCGAACGCGATGCTGCGCATCCTGTTCAGCCGGCTCGCGCAGCCGCACATCGGCCCGCCCAACGCGTACTCGTTCAACGTCCCCTCGGTGAAGGCCAGCGGTGCCATCACCGTCGAGCGCGGCGCCGGCAAGACGAAGACCGAGAAGGCCACCTTCACCCGTCTCGGCGGCATGTGCCCGCGCTGCGAGGGCATGGGCTCGGTCAACGACATCGACGTGACCCAGCTGTACGACGACAGCAAGTCGCTCAACGAGGGCGCGATCACCGTTCCGGGCTACAACATGGACGGCTGGTACGGCCGCATCTTCCGCAACGGCGGCCTGTTCGACCCCGACAAGCCGATCCGCAAGTACACGAAGAAGGAGCTGGACGACCTCCTCTACAAGGAACCCACCAAGATCAAGGTCGACGGGATCAACCTGACGTACCTGGGACTGATCCCGCAGGTCCAGAAGTCCTACCTGTCCAAGGACGTCGACGCGCTCCAGCCGCACGTCCGCGCCTTCGTGGAGCGGGCGGTGACGTTCACGACCTGCCCCGAGTGCGACGGCACCCGGCTCAGCAAAGAGGCACAGTCGTCCAAGATCAAGGGGAAGAGCATCGCCGACCTCTGCGCGATGCAGATCAGCGACCTGGCCGACTGGGTCCGGGGCCTCGACGAGCCGTCGGTGCTCCCGCTGCTCACCGGGCTGCAACACCTCCTCGACTCGTTCACGGAGATCGGGCTGGGATACCTCTCACTCGACCGGCCGGCGGGCACCCTGTCCGGGGGAGAGGCACAGCGCACCAAGATGATCCGGCACCTCGGCTCGTCGCTCACCGACGTCACCTACGTCTTCGACGAGCCGACGATCGGTCTGCACCCCCATGACATCCAGCGGATGAACGACCTGCTGCTGCGGCTGCGGGACAAGGGCAACACCGTGCTCGTCGTGGAACACAAGCCGGAAGCGATCGAGATCGCCGACCACGTCGTCGACCTGGGCCCGCGCGCCGGCACCGAGGGCGGCGAGGTGGTGTTCGCGGGCACCGTCGAAGGGCTACGGGCCAGCGACACACTCACCGGGCGGCACCTCGACGACCGGGCCACCCTCAAGAAGTCGGTGCGGTCGTCCTCCGGCACCCTGGAAATCCGCGGCGCGTCGACGCACAACCTCCAGGACGTGGACGTCGACATCCCGCTCGGGGTGCTCTGCGTCGTCACCGGCGTGGCCGGCTCCGGCAAGAGCTCGCTGATCCACGGCTCCGTCGCCGGCCACGACGGCGTGGTGGTGATCGACCAGGGCGCCATCCGGGGCTCCCGACGCAGCAACCCGGCGACGTACACCGGCCTGCTCGACCCCATCCGCAAGGCGTTCGCGAAGGCCAACGGCGTGAAGCCGGCGCTGTTCAGCGCCAACTCCGAGGGCGCGTGCCCCACCTGCAACGGCGCCGGCGTCATCTACACCGACCTCGCAATGATGGCCGGCGTCGCCACCACCTGCGAGGAATGCGGGGGAAAGCGGTTCCAGGCATCGGTGCTGGAGTACCACCTCGGCGGCCGCGACATCAGCGAGGTGCTCGCGATGTCGGTCACCGAGGCCGAGGAGTTCTTCGGCACCGGCGAGGCACGCACGCCCGCCGCGCGCACCATCCTCGGCCGGCTCGCCGACGTCGGGCTCGGCTACCTCAGCCTCGGCCAGCCGCTCACCACGCTGTCCGGCGGCGAGCGGCAACGACTCAAGCTGGCCACGCACATGGCCGAGAAGGGCGGCGTCTACGTCCTCGACGAGCCGACCACCGGTCTGCACCTCGCCGACGTCGAGCATCTGCTCGGCCTGCTCGACCGGCTCGTCGAATCCGGCAAGTCGGTCATCGTCATCGAGCACCACCAGGCGGTCATGGCACACGCCGACTGGATCATCGACCTCGGTCCCGGCGCCGGTCACGACGGCGGCCGGATCGTCTTCGAGGGCACACCCGCCGACCTCGTCGCCGCCCGTTCCACCCTCACCGGCGAGCACCTGGCGGCCTATGTCGGCAGCTGACCGTGGCCCATTCATCGTGAGCCACCCCAACCGCCCCTGACCTGGGCTGGCCCAACCTGTGTCGCTCGCGAGGGTGCGGCACGCCCGGCAGCGGGAACCATCCGGGCCGTCACCTGCGGTCCGGCGATCAGGCGAACCGTGGCACCCGAGACTCGTGACGCGGCTCGAGCGCGATGTGCGCGGACAGCGCACGGAGGAAGTCGGGCGCGTCGAAGATCTCGCCGGCGGAGGCCACACCGCCCGTCCTCGTCCGACCGCCGAGAATGCGACGGACCGCTTCGACCGCCAGCGGCGCGCTGACGGCGTAGATGTCCTGGCCGCTGGCGACGACGCGCCGCTGCGTGTCGCCGGCACGCACGACGACGTCGACGGTGAACGTCTGCGCGGACCGGCCGAACTCGTCGACCGCAGCCGGTGCGGGCGCGTCCGGAGCGGCAAGGTCCTCGGCCGCGTCGGTGGTCATGTACGTGCGCACCTCGGGGATGGACAGGTGGCTGGGGACCGTGACGACGTCAGCCATCGTGAACCCGGCCAGGACGCTCCGACGGCCCATCGGAGCGGGAAAGTCCCATTCCACGGTCGGCAGGTCGCACCCGTCGACGTAATACTCCAGCCGGCCACCGGTGTAGCGGACACGTCGGCCATCACGCCGTTCCCGGGAGACGATGCCCGAGGCGAGAGTCCCGGCCGTGGGGTGCCAACCACTCAGTCCGTACGCGACGTGCGCCTCGTCGGCCACCGTCCAATCACCCATCGCCGTCGTGACCAGCAGATCGCCGAGTCCGCCGAAGAACGCCACCGCCGGGACCACCGCGACGCCCGCGGCCTGAGCACGGTCCGTGAAGTGCGTGAACGTGTCGAGGTTGGCCTCGATCTCAGCCGCCACGTCCACGTACGGAACCCCGGTACGCAGGGCGGCCTCGATCACGGGCGCCGCGGTCGAGGCGAACGGACCGGCACAGTTGATGACCGCGACCGCGCCCTTCAACGCCTGGTCGAGCGAGGCCGGATCGTCGACCGACGCCACCCGGAATTCGAGCCCCGGATGCGACGCCGCCAGCGCCTGAAGCCGGCCCACGTCGCGACCGACGAGAAGCGGGACGAACCCGCGATCACGCAACTCCGCCACCACGAACCGCCCGGTGTGTCCGTACGCCCCGAACACCGCCACGGTCTGACCCGAACCCATCTGCAACTCCTCCATGCTCCGCGAAAGATCGACTGAGGAGATCCTCTCGGCAGCGGCCGGCCCGGACCAGTGTCCGCAACGCCACGCCCCATACAATTTCGGACATGGCCACTGTCGCGCTCGCCGCCACCGACGCGATGCTGCACTTCGAACTCGCCATGGCCTGCGAGGTCTTCGTCCGCGACCCCTCCGGCCTGGCAGACCCGTGGTACGACCTCGTGGTCTGCGGCCCGGGCCCGGTCCGGATCGGCAGATTCCGCATGGAACCCGACGACGGGTTGGACCGGCTCGCCCGCGCCGACACCGTGATCATCCCTGCCGTGGAAGACATCGACGCGGACGTGCCACCCGACCTGCTCGACGCCGTCCGCGCGGCCCACGATGCGGGCGCCCGGATGGTCTCGCTGTGCACCGGAGCGTTCGTGCTGGCCGCCGCCGGCGTGCTGGACGGGCTGCGCGCGACCACCCACTGGGCTCACACCGACGCGCTGGCCGCCCGCTACCCCCGGGTGCAGGTCGACCCGGACGTGCTCTACGTCGACAACGGCAACGTGCTCGCCTCCGCCGGCAAGGCCGCCGCGCTCGACCTGTGCCTGCACCTGATCCGCCGCGACCACGGCGCGACGGTCGCCAACGCCGTCGCCCGCCGCCTGGTGGTGCCGCCGCATCGCGCCGGAGGCCAGGCCCAGTTCGTCACCACCCCGGTGCCCGCCCGCGACGACCACCCCCTCGCCGACCTGTTCCCCTGGGCGATGGAACGGCTGAACCGTCCGCTGACCGTGGAGGATCTGGCCCGCCAGGCGAACATGAGCTCCCGCAACCTGGCCCGCCACTTCAAGTCGGCAACAGGCACCACCCCGCTGCAGTGGCTGTCGACGCAGCGGATCCGTCGGGCCCAGGAGCTGCTGGAGAACACCGACAACAGCATCGACGCCATCGCCCAGGCGGCTGGCATGGGAACCGCCACGACGCTGCGCCGACACTTCAACCGCACCGTCGGCGTACCTCCGGACGCCTACCGTCGCACCTTCCGCAGCGCCTGACCCTCACCGGGACTCTGATCGCCCCATTTGCCCCTATTGATGCAGTCAGCGATGCGACGACAACGCGATGCCGACCATACGGGCGTCTGGGACACGGGGGAGCGGTGCCACCTGCACATCGATCCACTTCTCGCGACATCTGGAGCGCTGGGAGGCATCCAGCCGCACGAGGGAGTTGGGTCGGCGTGTGCGGCGTTCGGGCAGTGACGCGGAGCGCTCAAGCGGTCGCGCAGGCCGGCGATGCCTTCGCCGTGGAGCGATGTGCCCACCTGCGGAACGCCTGCCGGCTGATGCCGTAGCACCGAACGCGCCGTCGCCCGCCAAATCCTCGGCGGGACGCAGGACCGCCAGAGCGGCGCGCCATGGCGGGCCTGCTGACCACGGCTCACTGACCGCCCAGGACGGCACGAGAAGAACAACCAGGTCACTCGCCGGTCCGCCCTCATTCGATAATGCACATTATGTCAAGTAGACCGAATGTCACCCCTCCCCGCCGCCCGCCCACCCCATGCCACCGGGGGCGACCTCACGGACGCGCGGCGGGCTGCCTGCCGAGGAAGGCCACGAGGCGGTCGCCCGGAGCCGCACCGGACGGGACCGGCACGGGCGGGCCGAACCGGGACTGGCGGGCCTGCTCTCCGACCAGTGCCGCGGACAACGCGAGAAGCTCGGTGGCCAGCCCGGCGGGCATCTCGCGGTCCGCGCCGCAGGCGGTGGCGATGTCCCACCCGTGCGCCGCGAACTCGATCGCGCCCCCGCGCGCGGCACCGCCCGCCCACGCGGCCCGGGCGGGGTGCGCGTCGTCGTGCACCGCCGTACGCACGGCATCGAGCAGGCGCTGGATGAGCTCCCGTGCGACGGCCACGGGGTCGGCCTCGCCCGCTCGCGGTGACGCCGGAAGGACCAGCTCTCCCGTGGCGGCGAAGTCGGTGAGGGCGTCGGCGGCGTCGGCGAGATGCAGCACCAACGTCCGCAGGTCCCAGCCGGCGCACGGGGTCGGCCGATCGAGGTCGGCGTCGCCGACGGTCGACAGGGCGCCGAGCGCGTAGTCGGTGGACCGCTGGAACAGCGCGACACTGTCGGCGAGCGTGGTCGGGGGTGATGCGGTCACGAGGGTCTCCTTCGGCAACGGGTGGCGAGGGTGGCGTGGCGCGGGGGGCGGTCTCAGGCGTTCGTCGGGGACATCTCCCAGGGGGCCGGGGAAAGGACATTCCCGGTTTCGAGCAGCGACTTGAGGTTCGCGAGCACGGCGGGCCACCCCTGCGAGATCCCGGTGTGCATCGCCTGGTCGGTGAGGTTCTCGTGGGTCACGGTGAGGCGGACGATGTCATGGTGCGGTTCGACGAGGAACGTGACGACCGACGGGCCTCCGGGCGGTTCGTCGCCGGGCGCCGCGAAGGTGATCACCAGGCGCGTCGGCGCGTCGGCCTCGACGACTCGCCCGACGACGTCGACGTCGCCTGACCCAACGCGCCGATGCTCCCAGGTGGACCCCGGCTGCCAGTCGGAGACGTTGGCGTGTCCCCAGTAGGCGGCCGTCAGGTCCGCGTCCGTCAGGGCCTGCCACACCTGTTCGGCGCTGGCGCGGATGTACGTGACGTAGACGTAGGTCGGCGGGGCCGTGGGTGCGTCGGTCATGGCGTGCTCCTCTGCCTGGTTCCTGATGGCACTGATGGTTTGCAGGCGGCGCCTTTCGAAGCCCGAGATCCAGCGCTCCTCGATCTCGTGGATCGGCGTCGGGTTCAGGTAGTGCAGTCGCTCGCGTCCGCGCCGTACGACGGTGACGAGATTGGCCCGGACGAGGACGTCGAGGTGCTGGGTCGCCGACTGGCGCGCCATGGCGAGGCGCTCGCAGAGCTCCCGCAGCGTCTGCCCGTTGTGTTCCCGCAGGCGGTCGAGCAGGAGCCGTCGGGTGGGGTCGGCCAGTGCCTTGAAGACCGGGTCCATCTCTCCCGCCTCTGCGCTCACCCCGCCGATTATGCAGGTATCCACCTGCATAATCCACCCCCTCCATCGATCGGCGTGCCGAGCGTGGCGTGCGGAGACCCCGGCCCTCCGGTCACCCGGGGCCCGGCGGGAGACCGACGAGCCGCCGCAGGTGCGCCTCCACCAGCGCGACCCGTTCCGCCACCGGGGCGGGCGGGACGGCGATGAGTTCGTGGCCGTGCTCCCGGTAGACCTGCTCGTGGACGCGGGCGAACGCCAGCGACTCGGCGTAGTCGATCCGGCGGGCGGCGGTGCGGGTCACGAAGCCGAGCGGCTCGACGAGGAACACCGGACGCTGGTAGGCCCCCTCCCGGAGCACCCGCTCCACCTCGGCGGCGAGCGTCGGCCCGACGGGGCGGCCCAGGTACCGGGCGAGCGCGAGGGTGCACAGCGGAGACCTGTCGTGGACCTGCACCGGCCCTCGGACCCCGGCTGCCTCCCGCCGTTCGCGCTGCAGCCGCGCCACGGCGTCGACGAAACCCGCTGCGCGCCATGGTTCGTCATCGCCGCGCGCCTGCCCCGCGGCGATGACGTCGGTGGCCGCCTCGGCGACGACGCTCCACCCGCGACGTCGTAGCGCGTCGGCGAGTGTCGTCTTCCCCGCCCCGGGCGCGCCGGTGAGCACGTATCGTTGCACGCTCTCCCCCTCTTCCCGCCGTTGCCGGCGAACACGAAATTCATGCATAATAGTGCTTATGCATGACAAAAAGGACGAATCGGTAATGCGGTTGATCGAGGAGTTCCTGACCGCCCGCGCCACCCGCAAGCCCTCCCCCCACACCCTCGAGGCGTACCGGCGGGACCTGCGCACCGTCGCCGCGCTGGCGGCCGAGGAGACCACCCCTCCCCTCCCCCTCGACGAGTTGCCGCTCACCACCCTCACTCCCCGGGTCATGCGGGCGGCCTTCGCCCGCTTCGCCACTCCCCGGGCGGCCGCCTCGGTGCACCGGGCCTGGTCCACCTGGAACAGCTTCTTCTCCTTCCTGGTCGCTGACGGCGTCGTCGCCGGCAACCCGATGCCGGCGGTCGGGCGGCCCCGGGCGCCGCTCCCCCAGCCCAAGCCCCTGCGCGGGGCGGACACCCCGGAGCAACTGCTGGCCTCGGTGGCGCGGCAGGAGGGCCGGCAGCGCGACCCGTGGCCGGAGCGGGACGTGGCGGTGCTGGCGTTGGCGCTGTGCGCGGGGCTGCGGCTGTCGGAGCTGCTGGCGTTGCGGGTGGGTTCGCTGGCGGGTCGCCCGGGTGAGCGGCGCGTCGACGTCGCCGGTAAGGGCGGGCGTCCACGCGTGGTGCCGGTCGAGCCGGAGCTGGACCGGGTGCTGGTGGACTACCTGGACAGCCGCGCCCGCCGGTTCGGGTCGCGGACGGTGCGGCCGGACGCGCCGCTGCTGGTGGACCGCCGGGGTGAGCCGCTGCGCCGGGGCGGACTGCAGTATCTGGTGGAGTCCTGCTACCGGCGGGCCGGCATCACCGACCGGGTGCCGCGCGGGGCGCGGTTGCACGCGTTGCGGCACACGTTCGCGACACGGCTGGCGGAGGACGGGGCGGGCGCGGCGGAGATCATGCGGCTGCTGGGGCACGCGTCGCTGGCGTCGTCGCAGACCTACATCGAGGTGACGGCCGGGCAGCAGCGGGAGGCGGTGCGGTCCAACCGTACCAACCGGGCGTTGGCGGCGCTGGCCCCGGCGGAGCGGGGGGCGGGGTTGTGAGGGCGGGTGCGGCGCGCGCGGTGGCGGCGGCATGGGTGCGGGCGTACGCGGCGCGGGAGCCGGGTGTGGAGGGCGCGGTGCTCAGCGGGTCGGTGCTGGGGATGGCGGCGGGCGAGGTGGTGCCGCCGTGGTCGGACGTGGACGTGCTGGTGGTGCGGTCGGAGCCGGCGGAGAAGTTGGGGAAGTTCCGCTGGGGTGGGGTGCTGCTGGAGGTCACGTTCGTGACGTGGGAGGACCTGGGGTCGCCGGAGGACGTGTTGGGCTCGTTCGTGTTCGCGGGGTTGTTCCGGGGCGACGGGGTGCTGCTGGATCCGACCGGGCGGTTGGCGTGGTTGCGGGCGCGGGTGTCGGCGGGGTTCGCCGACGCGGTGTGGGTGCGGCGGCGGTGTGCGGGGGTGCGGGCGCGGATCGAGGCCGGGTTGCGGGGAGTGGGCGACTCGGGGGCGTTGCACGAGCAGGTGACGGGGTGGTTGTTCCCGACGTCGTTGACGGCGGTGTTGCCGCTGGTGGCGGGGTTGGTGGAGCCGACGGTGCGGCGGCGGTACGTGGTGGCGCGGGAGGTGTTGGCGGCGTACGGCCTGGTGGACCGGTATGGGGCGGTGCTGGACCTGTTGGACGGTGGTGGGGTGTCGGCGGGCCGCGTGGCGGGGCATCTGGCGGGGTTGGCGCGCACGTTCGACGTGGCGGCGGAGGTGGCGCGGACGCGGTTCTTCTTCAGTGCCGACATCACGCCGGCGGCGCGGGTGGTGGCGGTGGACGGCAGTGCGGCGTTGGTGGCGGCGGGGTGGCACCGGGAGGCGATGTTCTGGATCGTGGCGACGTACGCGCGGTGTCATGCGGTGCTGGCGGTGGACGCGCCGGAGCGGGGGGTGGAGTTGGCGCCGGCGTTCGAGGCGGCGGTGGCGGATCTGGGGGTGTCGTCGGCGGCGGATCGGCGGCGGCGGACGGACGAGGTGTTGGCGTTCCTGCCGGGGTGGTGGGCGACGGTGGAGCAGATCGTGGGCCGGTGAGCGCCGCGCGGCGGGTCAGCGGGTGGCGCTGCGGTGTCGGTCGTCCTGGCCGGGGCGGGGTTGGTCGCCGCCCTCGATGGTGGCGAGCAGGCGCAGTGCGGCGGCGGAGCGGGGGTCGCGGTGTGGGTGAACGCCCTCGCTTGCGTGGGGGCGGCGGTCCTCGCCGGGTTCGTCCTTCCGTCGGCGTGCGAGGGTGCGTGACTGTCCGGCACGTGCGGGCGTTCGCTGGTCTCTGCGGGGTCACCGAGCTGGTGTGCGGGGCCTGCGTGGAGCGGGACGAGTTCCCGCTCCACCGGCGCTCTGATCCGGGAACCGGGGTGCCGGCGCCGGGTGCGGCCCGCGGGTGGTCGGGGTGGACCGGGGGTACGGCGGCCGGTCCACCCGTGGCGGTTCGCCTCGTGCAGGAACGCCACCGTGCCGCCGACCTCGGTCCGTACGCCGGGCGTCGTCAGGGCCGGTCGCAGGTCCTCGTACGC
>NZ_JBFAVI010000019.1:36862-68776 GCF_040679695.1 Micromonospora sp. NPDC052213 | reverse complement strand
CTCACTACCGCACCCACCCGGCCCGCCCGGGGGGGGGCGGGGGCGGCACGGATCCCACGGTGCGGGGTCACTCCGCCGGCGGGGTGAAGGTGGAGGTCCGGGTCATCCCGGCCGCCCGGCCCTTCGCCGCGACGACCAGCGCCATCTTGCGCGACGCCTCGTCGATCATCTCGTCACCGAGCATCACGGCGCCGAGCCGACCGCCCGCCTCCGAGGTGTAGTGCTCGTACGCGTCGAGGATCAGCTCGGCGTGGTCGTAGTCGGCCTGGGCCGGCGAGTAGACCTCGTTCGCGGCGTCGATCTGGCCCGGGTGCAGCACCCACTTGCCGTCGAAGCCGAGCGCCGCCGAGCGCTTCGCCACCTCGCGGAACGCGTCCACGTCGCGGATCTGCAGGAACGGGCCGTCGATGGCCTGCTTGTCGTGCATCCGCGCGGCCATCAGGATGCGCATGAGGATGTAGTGGTAGGGGTCGCCCGGGTAGTCCGGGATGAGGGCGCCGACCACCAGGGACTTCATGTTGATGGAGGCCATGAAGTCGGCCGGGCCGAAGATGATCGTCTCGACGCGGGGCGAGGCGGCGGCGATGGCGTCCACGTTGACCAGGCCGGCCGCGTTCTCGATCTGCGCCTCGATGCCGATCCGGCCGACCTCCAGGCCGAGCGTCTTCTCCAGCTGGGTCAGCGTCATGTCGAGCCACTGCACCTGGGCCGCGTTCTGCACCTTCGGCAGCATGAGGCAGTCGAGGTTCGCGCCGGCCCCCTCGACCACGTCGATGACGTCCCGGTAGGTCCACGGCGTGGTCAGGTCGTTGACGCGTACGACCCGGGTCTTGCCCGACCAGTCGCCCTCGTTGAGCGCCGCGACGATGTTCTTCCGGGCGTCGGGCTTGGCCAGCGGGGCGACCGCGTCCTCCAGGTCCAGGAAGACCTGGTCGGCGGGGAGGCCCTGGGCCTTGCCGAGCATCTTGACGCTGGAGCCGGGTACCGCGAGGCAGGACCGGCGGGGGCGACCGACTGCGGCCATGGATGCGCTCCTTCCAGCGTGCGGCGGGCACGCCGACGCCACCTGACGAGAAAGGCGAGAACTTAACGATCCCAAAGGGCTTTGTGACGCCACGGTAACCTCGTGCCGTGACCGGGGTGAATGGACCTGTGGAAGATTTCACTGGGCGTCGGCTGGTGGTGGTGACCGGGGCCAGCTCGGGCATCGGGCTGGCGGCCGCCGTCGACCTGGCGCGCCGCGGTGACCAGGTGGTACTGGTCGGCCGGGACCCGGCCCGGCTCCAGGCCGCGGCGGAGCAGGTGCGTGAGGCGTCCGGCGAGCGGCCCGAGCTGTTCCGGGCCGACTTCGCGGTGCTGGACGACGTCCGCCGGCTGGCGGAGAAGCTGCGGGCCGCGTACGACCGGATCGACGTGCTGGCCAACAACGCCGGTGCGATCGTCCTCCAGCCGCTCACCACCGTCGACGGTTTCGAGCTGTCGGTCCAGGCCAACCACCTGGCCCCGTTCCTGCTCAGCAACCTGCTGCGGGACCGGGTCGGCCGGATGGTGGTGACCGCCTCCGCCGCGCACCGCAGCGGCGCGCTCGACCCGGACGACCTGAACGCCCCGCTGCGCCGCTACCGGCCGATGCAGGCGTACGGCACCAGCAAGCAGGCGAACATCCTCTTCACGGCCGAGGCGGCCCGGCGCTGGCCGGAGATCCCGGCGTACTGCTTCCACCCCGGGGTGGTGCGCACCCGGTTCGGCACCGACAGCCGGCTGGTCGCCCTGGGCATGCGGCTGCTGCCGTTCCGCAGCCCCGAGAAGGGGGCCGAGACGCTGGTCTGGCTCGCCAACCAGGACCCGTCCCGGCTGCGTACCGGCGGCTACTACGCCGACCGGCAGCCGCGCCGGCCGCTGCGCAAGGCGGCCGACCCGCAGCTCGCCGCCCGGCTCTGGGCGGCCAGCGCCGAGGCGGTCGGCGTCGCGGGGTAGCGGTGTCGCCCGTGGCCGCCCCGCTGCCATACTCCGCCGCGTGACGACGGGGAACGACACCGCCGCGCGCGAGGCGACGACCGGCGGCGGCAACGGTGACACCCTGCGGGTGCCCGGCGCGGACGAGGAGCTGGCGGCCCGGCTCGACGCCGAGCTGACCGCCTTCAACAACCGGGCGACCGGCGCGGCCGACGAGGCCGACCTCTCCCGGGCGGGTGGCCCTGCGGGCCGCGCTGGGCGACGCCGCCCCGGCCGCCCGGGTGCTAGAGGTCCACGAGGTCTGACGGCCGCCGCCACCGGCCGGCGAGGAACCTATTCGTCCAGGTGCACCGGCAGGCTGGTGACCACCACCCCGGGCAGCCGGCGCAGCGCCGCGCGGAGCCGGTGCTCGGTACGGCTGTGCAGCGGCCGGTGCCAGCGGCTGCGTAGCACCACCTCCGGCACGACGACGGTCAGCACCAGGTCGGCGCGGGAGGCGTGCAGCGCCTCCAGGTAGTGCGCGAGCGGCCCGATCACCGCCCGGTACGGGGACACGATCGTCTCCAGCCGCAGGTGGTCGCCCCATGCCTGCCACTGCTCCCGGAACCGGTCCGCCTCCGGCTCCTCGGGGGCGATGTGCACGGCCAGCGTCGGCTGCCCGAGCGAGGCCGCGTACGCCAGGGCCCGCAGCGAGGACCGGTTCAGCCGGGCGACCGGCACCACCACGAGGTGGCGTACCTGCTCGGGCAGTTCCTCGTCCTCGGGCGCGGCGGGCCCGGCGGTCGGCGGTCGCGCCGGCACCACCGGCGGCCCGGGCGCCGGGCCGCCCGGCGGCGGGTGCAGCGCGAGGGACCGGTGCAGCATCCGGTAGTGCCGCTGGATGGCCCGGAACAGCAGGATCAGCAGCGGCACGGCGACGACCACCACCCAGGCGCCCTCGGTGAACTTGGCGACCGCCGCGGTGACCAGGACCAGCCCCGAGAAGACGGCGCCCACCGCGTTGATCGCCGCCCGGCGTCGCCAGCCGGGCCCGCGCCGGCGGCGCCAGTGCACCACCATTCCCGTCTGGGACAGGGTGAAGGCCAGGAACACCCCGACCGCGTAGAGCGGGATCAGCGACTCGGTGCGCCCCCGGAAGGCCACCAGGATCACCGCCGCCGCGGCGGTCAGCGCGACCAGCCCGTTGCTGAAGGCGAGCCGATCCCCCATGTGCAGGAACCGGCGCGGCGCGTGACCGTCCCGGGCCATGAAGAACAGCAGGCGGGGAAAGTCGTTGAAGGCGGTGTTCGCGGCCAACAGCAGGATCATCGCCGTCGCGGCCTGGACCAGCCCGTACCAGGGGCCGCTGGGAAACGTGACCCGGGCCAGTTGGGAGAGCATCGACTGCTCGGCGGCGGGCACCAGCCCGGACAGGTGGATCAGCCCGATGAGCCCGAGAAAGAACAGCACCAGCATCGCGACCATCCAGGTCAGCGTGGTGCGCGCGTTGCGCCACTCTGACGGCCGGAACGCGGGCACCGCGTTCGAGACCGCCTCGATGCCGGTCATCGACACCGCGCCGGAGGAGAAGGCGCGGAGTACCAGCAACAGCCCCAGCCCCTCGACGGCCGGCACCGGCGGCGGGTCAACCGGGACGAACCCCCGCTCGGCCGCGCGGAACCAGCCGACCGCGAGCAGCGCCAGCAGCGCGACCACGAAGGCGTACGTGGGCAGCACGAAGAGGTTGCCGGCGGTGCGGACGCCACGCAGGTTGCCGGCGAGCAGCACGCCAACCACGGCCAGCCCGAGGGGCACCGTCCAGCCGGTCAGCCCCGGGACCGCCGAGGTGACCGCCTTGACGCCGGCGGAGACGGACACCGCCACGGTCAGCACGTAGTCCATCATCAGACCCGCCGCCGCGGCGAGGCCCGCCCCCGCGCCCAGGTTGTCGCCGGCCACGATGTACGAGCCGGCCCCGTGCGGGTAGGCGGCCACGGTCTGCCGGTAGGAGACGCCGACCGTGACCATGAGCAGCGCCAGCCCGGCGGCCAGCGGCAGGGACAGCCCGAGCGCGCCGCTGCCGGCAAGCAGCAGCACGGCGAGCATCGCCTCCGGCCCGTACGCCACCGAGCTGAGCAGGTCGGAGGAGAGCACCGGCAGGGCGACCAGCTTGCGCATCCGCTCGTAGAGCACGGCGGCGCTGCTCAGCGGCGGCCCGAACAGCACCCGCCGCAACCGGGTGCCCGCCCGGCCGAGGCGGGTGCCGGGCAGGTTTGCCGGCTCGGCGGCGACCAGCTCGTCCGGTTCCCCGACCCGGAACATCGCGATCGGGGCGAGCCGGCCGAACCGGGTCGGGGCCGGCTGGCCGGGATGACGACGCAGCGTCGGATCGACGGGCAGGATGTCCCCGCCGGGTGGTCGGCCTGGCCGGGCGGCCCGCCAGCGGTCGCCGATCCGGCGCAGCGCACGCAGCTCGTCCGGGTCGAGTGGGGGGAACTCGGCCGACGGCGTGACGACCGTGCCGCGATCGCCCTTGCCGCCGTCCCGCTTCGCCATCCGCCGTCCCGTCCCGTGTCTTCCCTCCCCCCGCACTCTCACGGACGCGACCGCTCCCGGCGGGCGGAACGGCGGTTCTCGCGGCAAAGAGTGGTTGGCGGCAGGCCGACCGTGCCCGGGGCACGGGGGTGGCGGGCGGTCAGTCGCGCAGCGGGCCCACGTCGGCCGGGACGGCGGTGGACGCCGGGACGCGGCGGGCGGCGCGGGCGCCGCCGAGCACCACCACCGCGACGCCGGCCAGCAGCAGCGCCAGCCCGGACAGGGCGGTGGCCCGGGGCAGCTGCCCCAGCCAGGCCCAGCCGATCAGGGCCGCGCCCGGGGCCTCCAGCAGGACCAGCACGCTGATCGTGGTCGCCGAGACCCGGCGCAGCGCGTAGTTGAACATCGAGTGCCCGAGCAGTTGGGCGCCGGCCACCAGGGCCAGCACGGCGGCCCAGGTGCCGGTGTCGAAGCCGGTCAGCGGCACCCCGCCGACCAGGCAGACCACCAGCAGGAGCAGCGCGCAGACCCCGTAGCAGATGGTGGTGTACGTGGTCGTGCTGATCGTCGTGCGGGCCCGCTCGCCGAACGCGGTGTAGACCGCCGCGAACATCCCGCCGACCACCGCCAGCAGGTCGCCCGCGAAGGCCCGGCCCGAGACGCCGAAGTCGGCCCCGGTGGCGAGGGCCGCCCCGGCGACCGCCACCCCGATGCCGACCCACACCGCGACCGGCAGGCGGCGGCCCTGGCCGCGGGCGATCAGGCCCTGCCAGACCGGCTGGGTGGCGCCCAGCGCGGTCGCCGCGGCGACCGAGGTGAGCTGGGCGCTCGGCATCCAGGTGGCGAAGTGGGCGGCGAGGGCGACCCCGGACAGGACGCAGTAGAGGCCCTCGCGCCGCCCGGCGCCGACCGTCAGCGACCGGAACTCGGCGCGCCGCCGGCCCAGCGCGTACGGGCCGAGCACGGCGACCGAGAGCGTGTTGCGCCAGAACGCGACAGCCAGGGCGGGCGCCGCCGCGAACGCCACCAGCGGGGCGGACGACGAGACGGCGACGACGGCCAGGACGAGCGCCCCGGTGGTCACCGGGTCGGGCGCCGGGCGGTGTGGTGCGGTGGACACGGGGAGCAATCCTCACACGGCACGGGCCACCACGGACGGTCAACGCTCGGTTACGATCATGCCTGTCCGCGCCGGCGACCCCTCGACCGCCCGGAGGCGCTCCCATGCCCACCTACCAGGCGGTGCTGTTCGACTTCTTCGGCACGCTGACCTGTTCCGTGCAGCGGGGCGCGGCGCACCGGTCGACCGCCGAGCTGCTCGGCTGCCCGCCCCACACGCTCGTCGACGTGCTCGACCGCACCTTCTACGAGCGGGCCTGCGGCCGGTACGGCAACGCCGAGGCGACTCTGCGCTGGGTCTGCGAGCAGGCCGGCGTGCACCCCTCGGACGACGCGGTCCGGTCGGCGGTGGCCTCCCGCCACCGGGCCGTACGCGCCGACACGCGGCTGCGCGACGAGGCGGTGCCCACGCTGGCCGCGCTGCGCCGGCGCGGCCTGCGGACCGGGGTGATCAGCGACTGCACCCACGAGCTGCCGGCGTTCCTGCCGCAGTTGCCGGTCGCCCCGCTGCTCGACGTGCGGGTCTTCTCGGTGCAGGTCGGGCGCTGCAAGCCGGACCTGGCGCTCTACCAGGCGGCGTGCGGGCGGCTCGGCGTGGCCGCGGCGGACTGCCTCTACGTGGGCGACGGCGGCAGCCAGGAGCTGACCGGGGCGGAGCGGGCCGGCATGACCGCGGTGCGGCTGGCCGCGCCGGACCTGGCCGAGCACATGGTGTTCAACGCCGACGCGGCCTGGCGCGGGCCGGTGCTGCGCTCGCTCGACGAGGTGGTCGACCTGGTCGACCGGTCGCCGACCCCGGAGGCGGGCACGCCGGCCCCGGCGGCGGCACCCGTGCCGGCGGGCTGTCCCTCCTGACCCGGCCGTGCCCGCGGCCCACGCCGTGACCGGCCCGGTTTCAGCGGCGGCGGACCCGGTGCAGGCGGAACGGCTTGCGGATCGCCCGGACCACCGGCGCCTCCCGGGGCACCTCGGCCAGCGAGCCCGCGGGCAGCGCGGTGCCGGCGAGCGGCTCCCCGGCCGGGGCCAACCGGTTCACCGCGCAGCCGTCGGCCGCCCAGCGGTCGACCAGCTCGGCGGTCGGCCCGGGCGCGTTGAGCCGCTTCGCGGCCACCAGCGGGGCCGTGGTCTCCCAGTGCTCGGTGCCCGGCACGAGGCGGCTCACCCGGGCCGGCCAGGTGACGATCCGCCCGCCGTGGTCGCCGCGCAGCGTCACCTGGGCGTCGGTGGCGTCGGCCAGCCCCGGCGCGGACTGCTCCCCCGGGCCGCTGACCACGAAGAGCGCCCCTTCCAGGGGGACGCACCAGAGGGCGAGCGACGGCCCACCGGGCACGCTCACCCAGGCCACGGCGGCCTTCTTCATCGCCTCGTCGACCAGCGGCGTGCTGGTCCGGTCCGCGTCGGTCACACCGGCATCCTCCCGCACCCGCCCCCGTCCCGTCAGCGCCGCCCGGCGTCCGGCCGCGTGGCCGGTGGCCGTGGCGGCACCGATGGCGCAGGTCAGCCGACGAACGGGGGGACCATGATCTCGCCCCGGGCCACCGGCATGACGTGGCCGGCCACGGTGGCGCCCACCGCCTGGCCGCCGGCGGCGGTCACCGTGCAGGCCAGCACGGACGGCCGGTTGATCTCGATGCCCTGGTGGACGGTGTACGCCGCGCGCCCGTCGGCGGGGAGCAGGCCGCTGGCGACCAGCCACACCCCGAGGCCCAGGGCGGCCGAGCCGGTGGCCGGATCCTCCGGCACGCCCAGCCCGGGAACGAAGACCCGCGCGTGCGCGGTTTGCGCGGCGGCGTCCCAGGAGAAGACGCTGACATGCTCCACTCCGTACCGCTGTGCCGCCGCCGCGTTCACCGTGGCGCGGGCCACCGCGTCCGGGCGGACCGGGAGGTACGGGAACTCCAGCCCGCAGCCGGCCACCCGGGGCGCCGGGCCGACGTGGTCGTCCGCCGTCAGGCCGGCCATCTCCAGCAGCGGCTCCGGGTCCAGCTCGGGACCGAGGGTGGGGACGCCGCCGGTCAGCGTGGCCCCGGTCGCGGTCACCTCGATCGGGAGCACGCCCGCGCCGCACTCCTGGGTGACCTGCCCCGCCGGGAACAGTCCCCGGCGGCTGGCGGTCACCGCCGCGCCGACGCTGGGATGCCCGGCGAAGGGCAGTTCCTCGGCCGGGGTGAAGATGCGGGCCCGGTAGGTGGCGCCGACCTGGGTGGGCGGAAGCACGAACACCGTCTCGGAGAGGTTGAACTCACACGCGAGCGCCTGCATCTGCTCGGTGGCCAGCGCTTCGGCGCCGAACACCACGGCCAGCGGGTTGCCGGCGAACGGGCGGTCGGTGAAGACGTCCACGATCTCGTAGGCCAAGGTCGACATGTTGATAAACACTAGGCGCTTAGGCTGGTGCCCGTGAGCACGCCGACCCGGATCTACATCGCCCGGCTCGCCGGGGTCGCCGTCTTCGACCCCAACGGTGACCAGGTGGGTCGGGTCCGCGACGCGGTGGCCCGGATGCGGCCGACGCAGCGCCCGCCGGAGGTGGTCGGGCTGGTCGCCGAGATGCCGATGCGGCGGCGCATCTTCCTCTCCATCAACCGGATCACCTCCATCGACGCCGACGCGGTCGTGCTCGGCAGCGGCACGCTCAACCTGCGGCGCTTCGAGAAGCGCCCGAACGAGCTGCTCGTGCTCCAGGAGCTGCTCGACCGGCGGGTGCAGGTCGAGCCGGGCGGGCAGCCGGGCTCGGTGGTCGACGTGGCGATGGAGTGCAGCCGGGGCGGCGAGTGGTCGCTGACCCGGGTGGCCGTACGCGAGCAGACGGGCCGGCTGAGCCGCCGGGGTCACCTGCACCAGGTCGAGTGGGAGCGGGTACGCGGGCTCAGCGGCATCGCCGACAGCCGGGGCACCGCCAACCTGCTCGCGGTGCTGGAGGACATGCGCCCGGCCGACCTCGCCAACGCCCTCCAGGACCTGCCCGACGCCCGGCGCAACGAGGTCGCCGCCGCGCTGGACGACGAGCGTCTGGCGGACGTGCTGAGCGAGCTGCCGGAGCACGACCAGGTGGAGATCCTGGCCGCGCTGGACCGGGAGCGGGCCGCCGACGTCCTGGAGGAGATGGACCCGGACGACGCGGCCGACCTGCTCAGCGAGCTGCCGCCCCCGGAGCAGGACGTGCTGCTCGACCTGATGCAGCCGGACGAGGCCGACCCGGTGCGTCAGCTGCTCAAGTACACGCCCGGCACGGCGGGGAGCGTGATGACCTCCGAGCCGGTGATCCTTCCGCCCGACGCCACGGTCGCCGAGGCCCTGGCCCGGATCCGGGAGCCGCAGCTCTCGCCCGCGATCGCCGCGCAGGTCTTCGTGTCCCGGGCGCCGATGACCACCCCGACCGGCCGCTACCTCGGCATGGTGCACTTCCAGCGGCTGCTCCGCGAACCGCCGGCCGACCTGCTCGGCGGGGTGGTGGTCAACGACATCGACCCGCTGCGGGCCACCACCCCGCTGCCGGAGATCACCCGCCGGATGGCCACGTACGACCTGGTGGCCATGCCGGTGGTCGACCGCAACAACCGGCTGGTGGGCGCGGTCACGGTCGACGACGTGCTGGACCACCTGCTCCCCCGGGACTGGCGGGACCGGGACGCCGCCGCGAGCCCGGCCGCCACCGAGCCGGTGGGCGGCGCGGATGGCTGACCAGCGACGGGCGCCGCGGCTCGACCAGCCGCGCGAGCCCCGGGGCGTCAAGCTGCCCCGGTTCGACCCGGAGGCTTTCGGGCGGTGGTCGGAGGGCATCGCCCGGGGCATGGGGACCGCGAACTTCATCGTCTACATGACGGTCGTGATCGCGCTCTGGTTCGGCTGGAACACCCTGGCCCCGGCGCACCTGCGCTTCGACCCGTACACCTTCACGTTCCTGACCCTGGTGCTGTCCCTCCAGGCCAGCTACGCGGCCCCGCTGATCCTGTTGGCGCAGAACCGCCAGGCGGACCGGGACCGGGTGGCGCTGGAGGAGGACCGCCGGCGGGCGACCATGCAGAAGGCCGACACGGAGTACCTGGCGCGGGAGATCGCCGCGCTGCGCAACGCGATGGGCGAGGTGGCGACCCGGGACTTCCTCCGCTCGGAGCTGGCCCGGCTGGCCGAGGAGCTGGACGAGGCGAGCCAGCGCCGGCAGCGGTTGGAGCGCCGCCACCAGGAGCGGTCCGCGCAGCGCGAGCAGGGCGGGGACGGGCTCGACGAGCCCCGCGACGAGCTGGACGGCGACTGGGCCCGGGACGGCCGGCCGGAGGCCCGGGACGCATGAGACGCCGCTCGTCCGGAGGGGCCGGTCGGGCGGTGTTCGCGCTGATCGTCCCATTTCGCGCCGTAGGCGGTCCACCCCCAACCGCCGTCATCGATTCGCTCACACCAGGCCCCGCTGGCGGCGGCGCGGGGTCACCCCCGACGTAGCATTGCGGGCATGTCAGCACCCGTCAGCACCGTCTCCGACGCGATCCAGGCCGCGCTGGCCACCGTCAACGACCCGGAGATCCGCCGGCCCATCACCGAGCTGGGCATGGTCCGCTCCGCCGAGGTCGGCGACGACGGCGTCGTACGGGTCGAGCTGCTGCTCACCGTCGCCGGCTGCCCGCTGAAGGACAAGCTGCGCGCGGACATCACGGCGGCGGTCGGCGCGGTGTCCGGGGTGACCGGCGTGGAGATCAAGTTCGGTGTGATGAGCCCCGAGCAGCGCCAGGAGCTCCAGGCGAAGCTGCGTGGCGGCGGCGCCTCCCAGGAGCCGGTCATCCCGTTCGCCCAGCCGGGCTCCCGCACCCGGGTGTACGCGGTCGCCAGCGGCAAGGGCGGCGTCGGCAAGTCCAGCGTGACGGTCAACCTGGCCGCGGCGCTGGCCGCCCGCGGGCTCTCCGTCGGCGTGGTCGACGCGGACATCTACGGCCACTCGGTGCCCCGGATGCTCGGCGCGGACGGCCGCCCGACCCGCGTCGAGGACATGATCATGCCGCCGCAGTCGCACGGCGTGAAGGTCATCTCGATCGGCATGTTCACCGCCGGCAACGCCGCCGTGGTGTGGCGCGGCCCGATGCTGCACCGGGCGTTGCAGCAGTTCCTCGCCGACGTCTACTGGGGCGACCTGGACGTGCTCCTGCTCGACCTGCCCCCGGGCACCGGCGACGTGGCCATCTCGCTGGCCCAGCTCCTGCCCAACTCCGAGATCCTGGTCGTCACGACGCCGCAGGCCGCCGCCGCCGAGGTGGCGGAGCGGGCCGGCGCGATCGCCCTGCAGACGCACCAGCGCGTCGTCGGCGTCATCGAGAACATGTCCTGGCTGGAGCTGCCGGACGGCTCGCGGATGGAGGTCTTCGGCGCGGGCGGCGGCCAGACGGTCGCCGAGTCGCTGACGAAGACCATCGGCGCGCAGGTGCCGCTGCTCGGGCAGGTGCCGCTCGACACCCGGGTCCGCGAGGCCGGTGACGAGGGCACGCCGATCGTGCTGGCCGAGCCGGAGTCGCCGGCCGCGAAGGCGCTGGGCCAGGTCGCCGACCGGCTCGCCCTGCGGCGGGAGTCGCTGCTCGGCAAGCCGCTGGGTCTCAAGCCCGCCGGCCGCTGATCCACCCGCCGGCCCCGCCGGCGCTGTCGCCACCCGACCGGGGCGGCGTTCCTCCGGGAGCGCCGCCCCGTCGCCGTTCCCACGAGGCGTACGGCGTGGCGCCGACCCGGCGACGCGCGGGCGTCGGCCGGTCCGCCCGGCCCAGCGCCCCGTCGCGCACGATGCCGGGCAGGGTGGTGCCGCTGGTCAGGCCGAAGCGGTGGGCGCGGGGTCAGGTGGCGTCGTCGTAGCTGACGCGGGGGGCGGGGGCCGGCGCGCCGCCGGTGGCGGTGCTCGGGCGGCTGCCCTTCGACCGCAGGTCAGCGGCGGAGGCGACGTCCTTCAGCTCGTTGTGCACGCCGGTGACGTCCGCGCGCAGGTTGTCGTAGACGCCCTGCAACGGCTTCCGGATCGCCTGCTCGTCCTCCTCGCTGAGCAGGTGCTTGCGGATGAACGCCTTGGGGTGCAGATCCTCCAGCTGGATGTCGGTGCCCAGCTCCCGGCTGAGGTCGGTGGTGGCACTGCGGGCCATGTTGCGCAGGTTGCGCACCATCCGCAGGCCGTCACTGATCACGGCGGGCAGCCGGTCGCCGAAGATCAGCAGCGCCAGGAGCAGCAGCCCACCGATCTCCCACCAGTTCAGGTTGTCGAACACTGCACGGGCCTCCTCTCGGCGTCAGCAGCAAGACTACGCACGTCGGACGCCGCGCGGGGAGGGGGTGACCGGCTGCTACTTGGCGTCTGCGGCCAGCGTCACGGAGGCGTTCTGCCGGTCGGAGCCCCGGCGGTACTCCACCGTCACCACCGAACCCGGCGCGAACTTCCGCACCAGGGCGATCAGGTCGGTCGGCTCGGTCATCGGCCGTCCGGCGAGCTTGAGGATCACGTCGCCGGCCCTCAGCCCCGCGCCGGCCGCCGGCCCGGACGGCTCGACGGCCGCCAGGCGTACGCCGGCCCCGCCGGCGCCCGCACCCGGGCCGCCCACCTGGGCGCCGATCACCGTCCGCCGGGCCTTGCCGGTGCCGATGATGTCCTGGGTGACCCGCTTGGCCTGGTTGATCGGGATGGCGAAGGCGAGGCCGATGTTGCCCGCCTCCTGCCCGTCCGAGACCAGCGACTTGATCGTCGAGTTGACGCCGATCACCCGGCCGGCCCCGTCGACCAGCGGGCCGCCGGAGTTGCCGTGGTTGACCGCCGCGTCGGTCTGGATCGCCGCGTAGTAGCGCGTGGGACCGCCCGGCTCGCCGGCCTGCATCGTCCGGTCCAGCGCGCTGACGATGCCGGCGGTGACGGTGTTGGCCAGCGAGAGCGGTGACCCGATGGCCAGCACCGGGTCGCCCACGGCCAGCGCGTCCGAGTCGCCGAACTCGACCGGGCGCAGGCCCGTCCGGGAGACCTTGATCACCGCGATGTCGGACTCCGGGTCCTGCCCGACCACGGTGGCCGGGGCCGAGCTGCCGTCGTTGAAGATCACCGACGCCTTGCCGCCGGTCGCCCCCGCCACCACGTGGTCGTTGGTGATCACGTGCCCGTCGGCGCTGGCGACGAAGCCGGAGCCCTCGCTGGTGCCGCCGAGGCTGGCCACCCGGACGGTCACCACGCTGGGCAGCACCCGCTCGGCGACCCCGGCGAGCGACTCGGGCCGGCGCTGGGCCAGGCCGGGGGCCTGGGGGTCGGCGCCGAGCACCGGCCCACCCCCGGCGCCGCCGCGCACCGCGAAGGCGTACCCGAGGGCGCCGCCGAGGCTGCCGGCGAGCAGCGCGGTGATCAGCGGGATGAGCAGCAGCTGGCGCAGCGTCGGCCGGCCCGGTGCGTCCGGGTCGCTGACCGGCTCGGGCTCGGTGCCGGGGCTCGGGGCGGCCGGCACCACCACGGCGGCCGGCGCGGCCGGATCGCGCCACGGGTCGGCGAGCGCGTCGGACCACCACGGCGATGTCGTGCCGCCCGTGGCGCCCTGGAGCGCCGGTGGCGGCCCCGCCGGCGGGTACCCGGGCCCCGGCGGTCGCGCCGGTGCCGGAGTCCCCCCGGGCTGGCGCCAGTCCCAGCCGTCGGTCACGTCGGTGCCTCCCAGTCCTTCCCCGGATCCCGCACGCCACGGAACCGGCGAGGGGGCCGCCCGGTCGCGATCGACGGAATACCGCTTCCAGGATTACACGGATGCCACGTACTCAGTCACCGGTTGCCGGCCGTGATCGTCGGGTGGCGGACGCGCGGCTGCGTCCGTTCGACGTCGCCTCTAGGCTCACAGTGCCCACCCGCCCCCGCACCACTCGCGACGCCCGGAGGTGTCCCATCGCCACGGTCGCCGGTTCCGGCAGTTCGACGACCCAGGCCCTGCAGTTCGCCGAGTCCTACGTGACCGAGGACCTCGTACTGCGCACCGCCCGCAGCCTGGCCCGGGAGGTCGGCCTCGACGCGGTCACCCCCGGCGCCGGCGCGGCGCTGCGGCTGCTCGCCGCCGCCGGCAGCGCCCGCGCCGTGGTGGAGATCGGCACCGGCACCGGGGTCAGCGGGGTCTGGCTGCTGCGCGGCATGCGCGCCGACGGCGTACTCACCACGATCGACGTGGAGGTGGAGCACCAGCGCATCGCCCGTCGGATCTTCGCCGAGGCGGGCTTCGCCGCCGGCCGGACCCGGATCATCACCGGCCGGGCGCTGGACGTGCTCCCCCGCCTCGCCGACGGCGCGTACGACCTGGTCTTCGTGGACGCCGAGTCGACCGGGTTCGCCGCCTGCGTGGACGCGGCGCTGCGGCTGCTGCGGCCCGGCGGCGTGCTGGCGCTCAACGGCATGCTGGCCGACGGCCGGATCGGCGACCCCGCCGCCCGGGACGTCGAGACGGTCACCATCCGCGAGACGATCAAGGCGGTCCGGGAGTCGGAACACTGGACCCCGGCGCTGCTGCCGGTCGGCCACGGGGTGCTCGCCGCCGTCAAGTGCTGACCGGGCGCCGGCCCGCCGGAGGCCGGCGCCGCCCGGCGGTCAGCCCAGCGTCCCCAGCCAGCGCAGCAGCGAGCGTACGCCCCAGCCGGTCGCGCCCTTGGTCAGCTCGGCGTCGTCGCCGTCGGCCCACGACGGCGCGGACATGTCCACGTGCAGCCACCGGTCGCGCAGCTCGCCGGTGAACTCGCGCAGGTAGAGGGCGGCCATCACCGAGCCCGCGCCCCGGTCCGGCGAACTGTGCAGGTCGGCCAGGTCGCTGCCGAGGTGCTCGGTGTAGTCGGCGGGCAGCGGCATCCGCCAGGCCGCCTCGCCGGCGGCCCCGATCGCGGCCAGCACGTCGGCGGCGAGTCCGTCGTTCTCGCTGTAGAGCGCGCCCATCCGCTTGCCCAGCGCGACCGCGTTCGCCCCGGTCAGCGTGGCGAGGTCCACCAGCAGGTCGGGCTTGAGCTGGGCGACGGCGTAGGCGAGCGCGTCGGCGAGGACCAGCCGCCCCTCGGCGTCGGAGTTGGTGGTCTCGCTGGTCGTGCCGCCGTAGTGGCGGACGATGTCGCCGGGGCGGAACGCCGAGCCGCTGAGCATGTTCTCCGCCAGCGGCGCGAGCGTGGTGACCCGGACGGGCAGGCGCAGCGCCGCCGCGCCGAGGGTGGCCGCGACCACCGCCGCCGCGCCGGCCATGTCCTTGCGCATCAGCTTCATCGCCGGCACCGGCTTGATCGAGATGCCGCCGGTGTCGAAGGTGATCCCCTTGCCCACCAGCACCACGTGCGTACGCGCGCCGGCCGGTCGCCAGTCCAGCTCGACCAGGCGCGGCGCGCTGGCCGAGCCGCCGCCGACCGCGAGGATGCCGCCGAAGCCCTCCGCCGCCAGCTCCTCCGGGCCGCGTACCCGCAGGTGCAGGTCCGGCACGTCGACCTCGGCCGCGGCGAGCGCGACCTGGCTGGCGAACCACTCCGGGTTCTTGACCGACGACGGGGTGTTGGTGAGGTCGCGGGCGAACCTGGTCATCCGGGCGGTCGTGCCGGCGGCCTCCACGGCCGGCGCGTACGCGTCCGGGTCGGCCACCACGACGTCGACCCCGGCCAGCGCCGCGGCGGCGCCCGCCTCGGTCAGCCGGAACCGGTACGACGCCAGCAGCAGCCCCTCGACCAGCCCGCGTACGGCCGCCGAGGTGGCCCCGGCCGGCATGGCCAGAGTGACGCGCGTCTCATCCCCGGCGGCACGGGCGAGTGCCGCGCCGGCCGTCCGCCACTCCGCCTCGTCGCCCTCGCCGATCCCGAGCAGCAGCAGCCGGCCGGGGTCGCGCCCGGGCCGGAGGTGCACCTGGACCTCGCCGGGCCGCCCGGTCGCGCGCGCGGCAGGGACCAGGGCGGCGGCCTCCTCGGCCACGCCGTCGGGCAGCGCCACGTCGGTCGGGACCGGCCGGGCCGGGGCGTCGTCGGCCGCGGCGGGCCGCACGGGCAGCACGAGGACGTCGGGCCGTTCCGGCTCGACGAGCAGACGAATGGCGAGCACGCGGAGCCGTACCTCCAGGAAAGCTCGCGGAGCCGGGCTCCGCGGGGAATGAAGACCCTGAGCCACCGGCCGGGCCGGTGGCTCAGGGGTTGACGAAACGTCCACGCGGGCGCGCGGACCGCTCCTCGGTCAGCCGGCAGCCGCCTTGAGCGCGTCACCGAGCGCGTTGGCCTCGTCGGGAGTCATCTCGACGACGAGCCGGCCACCGCCCTCCAGCGGGACCCGCATGACGATGCCCCGGCCCTCCTTGGTGACTTCCAGCGGACCGTCGCCCGTCCGCGGCTTCATCGCCGCCATGTTGTCTCCCCTCAGACCTACACCAGGGTCGGTGGGTTGCCCCACAGCCACTTCGTCTTGACCACCCGCAACGTACGCGGGGGTGTCGACCAACGATTTTCCCTGATGAACACCGCCGGACCCAAACCGAAGCAGCATTGATGTAACAGCATCTAGCTTATCCTGAGAATGCCTGTCACAATGTGCGGTCATGCAGGCACGGTCGGCACTCTTCGACCTGTACGGCGACCACCTCCGGGCGAGGGGCGGCCGGGCACCCGTCGCCGCCCTGGTCAGGCTGCTGGCACCGCTCGGGATCGCCCCGCCCGCCGTGCGTACGGCGGTCTCCCGGATGGTCCGCCAGGGGTGGCTGGACCCGTGCCGGCTCACCTCCGGCCCGGGATATTCGATCACACCGAAAGCCGCCCGCCGACTGGACGAGGCAGCCGCCCGGATCTACCGGACCGGCCGGATCACCTGGGACGGCCGGTTCGACCTGCTGGTGCTGGAGGCGCCCGCCGCGCGGCGGGAACGCCAACGCCTCGCCGCCAACCTGACCTTCCTCGGCTACGGGGCCCTGGACGACTGCACCTGGGTGGCCACCCGCCCCGGCGAGGACGTGGACGTGCTGCTCGACGAGGCGGGCGTGCGCTACGAACGGTTCACCGCCGCGCACACCTCCGGCACCCCCGGCGCGATGGGCGTCGTACGCCGCGCCTGGAACCTGACCGAGATCGGCCAGGCGTACGAGCAGTTCGTCGCCGAGCAGCGGCCGCTGCTGGCCGGCGTCACCGTACGCAGCCAGGACGAGGAGGCGTACGCCGCCCGGTTCCGGCTCGTGCACGCGTGGCGTACCTTCCTCTTCCGGGACCCCCAGCTGCCGCCGGCGCTGCTCCCCGAACGCTGGCCCGGCACCGCCGCGGCCAGTTTCTTCGACCGACACGCGGCCCGGCTGCGGCCGGCCGCCGACCGGTACGTCGAGCAGTGCCTCGACGCCGGCAACCGCCTCGCCCGACAGAAGGGTCGTGAGACGTGACCGAGCCCCTGCTCGTCGACCGCACCGACGCCGTCGTCACCCTGACGCTGAACCGCCCGACGGCGATGAACGCGCTCGACGTGGCTCTCAAGGAGGCGCTGCGGGACACCCTGGCGGAGTTGGAGACCGACCGCTCCTGCCGGGCCGTGGTGCTCGCCGGCGCGGGCCAGTCGTTCAGCGCCGGCCAGGACCTGCGCGAGCACGTGCAGACGCTGGAGTCCACCGACGGCAACCCGCTGGACACCGTCCGGGCGCACTACAACCCGATCGCCGCCCGGCTGGCCAACCTGCCGAAGCCGGTGGTCGCGGCGGTGCGGGGGATGGCCGCCGGGGCGGGCGCGTCGCTCGCCTTCCTGGCCGACATCCGCATCGGCGGGCCGTCGACCAGCTTCCTGATGGCCTTCGCCAGGGTCGGGCTCGCCGCCGACACCGGCGCCTCCTGGACGCTGCCCCGGCTGGTCGGCCACGCCAAGGCGGTCGAGCTGCTGATGCTGGCCGAGCCGGTGCACGCGGCGGAGGCCTGCCAGCTCGGGCTGCTCAACCGCCTGGTGGCGGACGACGAGCAGGTGCTGCCGACCGCACAGGAGCTGGCCGCCCGGCTGGCCGCCGGCCCGACCGTCGCGTACGGGGCGATCAAGCGGCAGCTCTCCATCGCCGACGCGGGCACCCTCGCCGACGCCCTCGCCGCCGAGGCGCAGGCGCAGTCGATCTGCGGGGGCACCGCCGACCACCGGACCGCCACCGTCGCCTTCGTCAACAAGCAGAAGCCGGTCTTCGAGGGCCGCTGACGTCTCCGGCTCCGCCCGGGCGGCGCGTCGCAACCGCCCGGGCGGCCAGGCATCGGCGGCAACCGCCCCCGACCCGGCGTCGTCGTGGCGACCTCACCCCGGTCAGGTCAGTCGTCCTCCTCCGGATCCTGGTTGGCCTCCGCGCCGAGCACGAACGCCTGCATGGCCAGCTCGTCGCCGGAGGGCGAGACGAAGGCGGGCAGCTCGCGCGGCCCCAGCTCCTGCACGTACGCCCAGAACAGCCGGACCGCCTCGGCGGGCGAGGCGGCCTCGATCGGCAGGTCGAGGCTGACCAGCCAGGAACGCCGCTGCGGCGGCGGGCCGAGCTTGTCGGCCAACTCCCGGAACACCGTGGGGTCGAGCGCGGTCACCGGCCCGTCGAGCGTCACCGCCCCGGCCGGCACCGGCTCGTCGAAGGCCCGCCGGGTGTACGCCACCACCAGCGGCGCCTCGCCCCGGTCGGAGAGCGGATCCTCCGGGTCCTCCCGCTCCTGTCCGCTGGCCGCGGCGACCCGACCCAGCGCCACCAGCCGTGGCGGCTCGTCGGCCAGCACCGCCACCCGGTCGCCGGGGCGGGGCCGGTCGGCGTCGGCCAGGCCGGTCAGTTCGAGCGTGTCGTGGTGGACGAGCCGCTCGGCCTCGTAGCGCCCGCCGGGCAGCAGCACGGCCCAGGCGCCCGTGCCGTCGGCGTGGGCCGCCCCGTCCACCCGGTGCGCGGTGTCGGTCGTCATGGCCTCCATCCCATCACGCCGCCCGCGCCGCCACGACGTGGCAGCCCGCAAGGTGGTCGTCGACCATCCCGGTGGCCTGCATCAGCGCGTAGGCCGTGGTGGGGCCGACGAACCGGAAGCCGCGCTTCTTGAGCGCCTTGGCCATCGTGGTGGACTCCGCGGTCAGGGCGGGCACCTGCGCGAAGGACGTGGGCCGGGTCGGGCGGGGCGGTGGGGCGAAGGACCAGAGCAGCGCGGAGAGCCCCTCGGGCAGCTCCAGCGCCGCCCGGGCGTTGGCGATCGCCGCCTCGATCTTGGCCCGGTTGCGGACGATGCCGGCGTCGCCGAGCAGCCGGGCCACGTCGGCCTCGCCGTAGCCGGCCACCGTCTCGATCCGGAACTCGTCGAAGGCCAGCCGGAACGCCGGGCGCTTGCGGAGGATGGTCAGCCAGGACAGCCCCGACTGGAACGCCTCCAGCGTGATCCGTTCGTAGAGCGCGTCGTCGCCGTGCAGGGGGCGGCCCCACTCGGTGTCGTGGTAGGCGGCGTAGTCCGGGGTGCTGGTCCCCCAGCCGCAGCGCGGCAGCCCGTCGGCGCCGATCACCAGGTCAGTCACGCGTCCACGCTAGGGCACGGGCCCGACGGCCCGTCGCCTGCGGCCGCCCTCCGGCGTCCGTACGCGCGCCGCGGGCACGGCTCGGTCAGCCCGAGGTCAATGAGATCGGGGTATCCCGGCCGGGTCGACACCCCCACTGTCAGGGATGTCGAGTCGATCACGCAATCGTCCGGCGGTCAGGGCAGGCGGCCCTGCTCGACCAGCCGGCCGAACTTCTTCAGTGCCTGGGTCAGGCCGAACTTCGAGCCGGGCCACAGCACCGGCCGGGCCACCCGCCCGGCCGGGCCGCCGGGCAGGTGGAACCACTCGTGCCAGACCACCTGGGTGCGGTCCCGGGCCAGCGGCGTGCAGCGCAGCACGCCGGGGCCGCGCAGCAGCTTCCCGCAGTGCACCACCCGGACCTCGTAGGGCGCGTCCACCCGGACCACCCGCATCTCGTCGCGCAGCACGGCCGGGCCGAGCGCGGTCACCGCCTCGACGAGGCTGCCCTCGCCGCCGTCCCCCTCGACCACCCGGACGGTGGTGAACGGGATCCAGTCCGACTGTCGCTCCCAGGCCGTCAGCGCCGCGAAGACCCGCTCCGCCGGCGCGTCGACGATCACCGTGGCGGTGACCTCGCCCGCGCCGGGCTGCGCCGCCTCGCGCAGGTCGTCGCCGCCCACGGGCCCGGTCACGCCGACTCCGACCGGACCACCGGCCCCTGCCGCCCGACGTCGCCCGCCGGCGCCGTCGTGTCGTCGTCGCCCGAAGGTGCCGTCACCCGGTCGTCGCCCGACGGTGACATCGCCCGGTCGTCGCCGGTCAGGTCCTCGCGCCGGGGCTCACGTGGTTCTCCCCCGGCGGCGACGCGGCCGGTCCGGTCCCCGGTGCCGTCGCCGCCCGCCGGGGCGGCGGGCGCGTCGTCGGGGCGCCCGGTGGCGTCGGCGCCCGGAACCGACGCCGCCCGCCCGGTCGACCCGGCCGGCGTCGCGTCACCCGTCGCCGGTCCGGTGCCCGGGTCCGCGAACGCCGGGATCGGCTCGACGACCAGGTGCCGTTCCCCGGCGGCGTCCGGCCGGTCGGCCCCGACCGGCACCGTTCCCCGGGCCTGCGGCGACGCCTCGCTGGCGGTCGTCCCGGCCGCCTGCTCCCGGGCGCGGCGCAGGGCGTCGGCGTCCGCGGCCCGCCCCTCGCGCAGTGCGGCGACCTCCGCCTCCAGCACGCCGACGAGCTCGGACTTGTAGCCGATGTCGTAGGCCGCCCGGCGCATCGCCTGGTCGACCTGGTCCATCCGGTAGCCGCGCAGCGCCGTGTCGAACCGGACCTCACCCACGTCGGCCTCGCGGAGCGGGCGGGTGGCCGGCAGCGGCACGGCGCGCCCGTCCGGCTCGGCCGGCGTCAGGCCGGGATCCCGGCCGGTGACCAGCACGGTCACACCGAACACCACGGCCCCGACGGTCAGCGCGACGACAAGCAGGAGCAGAACCTGATCCATGCACAGATCGTGGCATGTCGAAGGGGCCGGAGCGACCCCACCACCCCCACCGCCGCACCGGAGCGGGCGGCGGGACCTGGGCCGAGGGTGAGGTCGACGCCCGCCGGGACCACCGGGGGCGCGGGCCGCCGCTCGACAGGGCGTGACGACACGCCGACGACACGTGGGGCGCGACGGCGGGCGGAGCCCCACCCGGTCGGTGACCGCGCCATTGACGCTGACGACGCGGCGACGGCCGGCCGGCCGGGCCCGGCGACGTCGGACCGGATAGCGTCGTGATCGGCCGGCGACGGGGACGGGACGACGGCGCGGACCTTCAGGAGGCGGTATGGCCGGGGCGCTTCGGCTCGGTGGGCGGACGTTCGGCCCGGGCGAGCTGGTGGTGATGGCGATCGTCAACCGGACGCCGGACTCGTTCTTCGACCGGGGCGCGACCTTCGCCCAGGACAGCGCGCTGCGCGCCGTGGAGCGGGCGGTCGAGGAGGGCGCCGAGATCATCGACATCGGCGGGGTCAAGGCCGGCCCGGGCGCCGAGGTCGACGTCGCCGAGGAGATCCGACGCACGGTGGCGACCATCGCCGCCGTCCGGGCCGCCTTCCCCGACGTGGTGATCTCGATCGACACCTGGCGGGCCGAGGTCGCGGTGGAGGCGGTGGCCGCGGGCGCCGACCTGCTCAACGACACCTGGTCCGGCGCCGACCCGGCACTGGCCCGGGTGGCGGCGGAGACCGGCGCCGGGCTGGTCTGCTCGCACGCCGGTGGTCTGGCGCCCCGGACCCGGCCGCACCGGGCGGCCTTCCCCGACGTGGTGGCCGACGTGGTCACGACGGTGACCGGGCTCGCCGAGCGCGCGGTCGGGCTGGGCGTACGGGCCGACGGGATCCTGATCGACCCGGCGCACGACTTCGGCAAGAACACCCGTCACTCGCTGGAGATCACCCGCCGGCTCGACGAGCTCACCGACACCGGCTGGCCGCTGCTGGTCGCCCTGTCGAACAAGGACTTCGTCGGCGAGACGCTGGACCTGCCGGTGGCCGAGCGGCTGGAGGGGACGCTGGCGGCCACCGCCGTCTCCGCCTGGCTGGGCGCCCGGGTGTTCCGGGCGCACCAGGTACGCCCCACCCGCCGGGTGCTCGACATGGTCGCGTCGATCCGCGGTGACCGCCCGCCCGCGGCGACCCGGCGCGGCCTGGCCTGACCACGACGACCTCGCCCGGCCCGACCTGACCACGGCCGACACGGGCGGTGGGAGCCGGACGATCACCAGCGCCCGGGCCGGTCGGGCTCGGGTCAGGTCAGGTCCAGCGCAGGATGTTCTTCCGCCAGGCGTAGAGGATGCCGAGCGCCAGCACCGCGACGAAGACCGCCATCTCCACGACCGTCACCATCCCGAACCCCGGCCGGTCGAAGACCACCGCCCAGGGGAAGAGGAACACGGACTCCACGGCGAACAACACGTAGAGATACGCGTACACGTAGTAACGGATCTGCATCTGGGCCCAGTCGGCGCCAACGGGGTCGAGGCCGCACTCGTAGCTGGCCCGCTTGCCGTGGGGATCGGCCGGACGGGCAGGACGTAACACCCGATTGGCCGAGAACGCCGTAACGAAGAAGAGGACGCTGGCGAGCAGCAGGAGCCCGAGCGTCGCGTACGAGCCCAGGTAACCGGTCACGGTCGATCAGCCTACCGCCCCGCGCGGCCGGCCGAGCGTTACGGACTTGTTTCCGGGCGGGACTAGTGCCAGTGGACAACAGTTGCCGAATATTGGAACCCTCACTCATCGTCACGGAGGACAGATGGCCCGCGTGGACGTACGGCCCGGCCGACGGGCGTGTGACCGGCGTACCGTTCCCCTGCTGGCGATCTCCCTCGCGGTCGGGCTCACGGTCGCCGCGGTGCCGGGCTGGGCGGCTGCGGCCCCCACCGCCGCCCGGGTCGCCGCCGCCACCACGGACCCGGCCGGCGAGCCCGGCACGGAGCCGTCGACGGCGGACCCGACGGACACCGGGCCGGTGCCCAGCGAGGCGCCGTCGACCACCTCTCCGCCGCCGGAGTCCACGCCGCCGGCCGGGACGACCGAGCCGACCCCGACGACCACGGCCCCGGAGGAGCCGGCGCCGACCACCGCCGCACCGACCCTCAGCGCGCCGCCGACGGCGCCGTCGGTTCCGCCGGCGCGCCCGAGCGCGCCCGCACCGGGCAGCCCGGCGGCCTCCCCGGCCGGCATCCACGTCACCACCGACGACATCACCCTGACCGCCTCCTACTGGAACGCGCCGAGCACCGTGACCGCGCTGCGGGTGACCGTCACCAACACCGGGGCGGCGCCCGCCCGGATCCGGCTCGCCTACACGCTCCCGGCCGGGCTGACCGACGCCGGCACCCGGGGCTGCGCCCACGTCGGCGGCGGGGCACACCGCTGCGGCGAGTGGACGAGCGCGCCGGGCGCCCGGTTCAGCACCCTGCTCCGCGTACGCGTGGCCGGCGACGCCTGGCGGCAGATGCCCCTCAGCGGCTCCGTCCGGGTCACCGCGACCGCCCCCGGCGCGGAGCCGACGCGCGACGACGAGGGTTTCGCCGTGCTCTTCCCGCCCGGCCCGCCGGTGCCCGGGATCAGGCTGGAGGCCGGCGAGGTCGCCTTCGACATCAGCGGCGGGGCGAGCGGGCTCGACGTACGCCTCGGCAACACCGGCCGGGTCGACGCCGACGGCCGGGTCGAGGTGGTCCTGCCGGCCGGGGTGACCGTGCCGGCGCCTCCGCCGGGCTGCACCGCCGCCGGCCCGACGCGGACCCGCTGCGACCTGGGCACGGTCCCCGCCGGCCGCGCCGCCCACCTGCGGCTGCCGGTGTCCGCGACGCCCGAGGCCCAGCGGACGGCCCCGCTGGCCGGCGCGGTGCTCGGCAAGCTCGACCCGCGCAGCGGCCGGGCCCGGCAGGTGCAGATGAGCTTCCGGATCACCGCTGCCGCGGCCCTGACCACCCCGGTGATCTCGCCGCCCGCCCCGACCGGGTCGCAGGGCGTGCTGGCCGCCGATTCCCCCACCCTGCGCGCCGGCGGGGGCGGCTCGGTGCGGCAGACCGCGATCATCCTGATCGCCGTCTCCACCCTGCTGGTGGTGCTGGCCCTCACGCTGGCGACCACCTCCCTGCGGCGGCGGCTGGGCGCCCCGGTGCCGGAGCCGACGACGGCACCCGCGCCGACGGACTGACCCGGGCAGCCGGTCACCCGACCCGGATCGCGGGCACCCCGGTGATCTGGATTACGGCGGGCGGGCGGAAACACCGCAAACCGGGGTGGAACCCCGCACGATCGGCTCCCACAAGGCGGCCTACAAGAAAGTTGGAAGGACGATCCGACGTAGGCTCTCAGGTGAGGAACTACGGCGGACCGGGCCTGCCCCACGCGGGTCCGGTGCAGCGGTGCGTCAAGGAGGTCACGTGGCCGGGCTAGGCGAGGTCACCATCATGTTCAGCCGCCCGCGCGACCGCGCACAGCGAAGCGAGGTGCAGGCGTGACCAAGCAGATCCGTCAACTGGACCGGGTGGTGATCCGGTTCGCCGGCGACTCCGGCGACGGCATGCAGCTCACCGGCGACCGGTTCACCTCGGAGACCGCGCAGCTGGGCAACGACATCTCCACGTTGCCGAACTTCCCGGCGGAGATCCGGGCCCCCGCCGGCACCCTGCCGGGCGTGTCGAGCTTCCAGGTGCACTTCGCCGACTACGACATCCTGACCCCCGGCGACGCGCCGAACGTGCTGGTGGCGATGAACCCGGCGGCGCTCAAGGCCAACCTCGTCGACCTGCCGCGCGGGGCGGACATCATCGTCAACACCGACGAGTTCACCAAGCGCAACCTGGCCAAGGTCGGTTACCAGGCGAACCCGCTCGACGACGACACGCTCGCCGGCTACGTGGTGCACCCGGTGGCGCTGACGTCGATGACGGTCGGCGCGCTCGCCGAGCACGACGTGTCCAAGAAGGACGCCGAGCGGGCCAAGAACATGTTCGCCCTCGGCCTGCTCTCCTGGATGTACAACCGGCCCTACGAGTCGACGCTGCGCTTCCTGGAGCGCAAGTTCGCCGCCCGCCCGGAGCTGGTCGCGGCGAACGTCGCGGCGTTCCGCGCCGGCTGGAACTTCGGCGAGACGACCGAGGACTTCGCGGTCCGCTACGAGGTCAAGCCGGCGAAGATGCAGCCGGGCACCTACCGCAACATCACCGGCAACGCCGCCCTGTCGCTCGGGCTGGTGGCCGCCGGCGTGCGCTCCGGGCTGCCGGTCTTCCTGGGCGCCTACCCGATCACCCCGGCCTCGGACATCCTGCACGAGCTGAGCAAGCACAAGCGCTTCGGCGTGCTCACCATGCAGGCCGAGGACGAGATCGCCGCGGTCGGCGCGGCGCTGGGCGCGTCCTACGGCGGCTCGCTCGGCGTCACCACCACCAGCGGCCCGGGCGTGGCGCTCAAGAGCGAGACGATCTCCCTCGCCGTGGCGCTGGAGCTGCCGCTGGTCATCGTCGACGTGCAGCGGGCCGGCCCCTCCACGGGCATGCCCACGAAGACCGAGCAGGCCGACCTCAACATGGCGCTCTACGGCCGCCACGGCGAGGCCCCGGTGGCGGTCATCGCGCCGCGGTCCCCGGCGGACTGCTTCCACGCGGCCATCGAGGCGGCCCGGATCGCGCTGACCTACCGCACCCCGGTCATCCTGCTGTCCGACAACTACGTCGCCAACGGGTCCGAGCCGTGGCTGCTGCCCGACGTCGAGTCGCTGCCCGACCTGCGGGTCGAGTTCGCCACGAAGCCCAACGGCGAGGACGGCACCACCTTCCTGCCGTACCTGCGCGACCCGGAGACCCTGGCCCGGCCGTGGGCCGTCCCGGGCACCGCCGGGCTCGAGCACCGCATCGGCGGCCTGGAGAAGGCCGACAAGACCGGCGACATCTCGTACGACCCGGCGAACCACGACTTCATGGTGCGCACCCGGGCGGCCCGGATCGAGACGATCCCGGTGCCGGACGTCGAGGTCGAGGACCCGAACGGCGACGCCCGGGTGCTGGTGCTCGGCTGGGGCTCGACGTACGGGCCGATCGGCGCGGCCTGCCGGGGCCTGCGCCAGCGCGGCCACTCCATCGCCCAGGCGCACCTGCGGCACCTCGCCCCGATGCCGGCCAACCTCGGCACGGTGCTGAGCTCCTACGACCGCGTGGTCATCCCCGAGATGAACCTCGGCCAGCTCGCCCACGTGATCCGGGCCAAGTACCTGGTCGACGCGATCGGCTACAACCAGGTCCGCGGCCTGCCGTTCACGGCCAACGAGCTGGAGACGATGCTGGAAGAGGTCCTGAAGAATGTCTGAGCCCGTCGCCCTCAAGCTCACCGCCAAGGACTTCAAGTCCGACCAGGAGGTGCGCTGGTGCCCCGGCTGCGGCGACTACGCGATCCTCGCCGCGATCCAGCAGTTCATGCCGGAGCTGAACATCCCGCGCGAGCGGATCGTCTTCGTCTCCGGCATCGGCTGCTCGTCCCGCTTCCCGTACTACATGAACACCTACGGGATGCACTCGATCCACGGCCGTGCCCCGGCGATCGCCACCGGCCTGTCGGCCAGCCGCCCTGACCTGTCGGTCTGGGTGGTCACCGGCGACGGTGACGCCCTCTCCATCGGCGGCAACCACCTGATCCACGCGCTGCGCCGCAACGTCAACCTGAAGATCCTGCTGTTCAACAACCGGATCTACGGCCTGACCAAGGGGCAGTACTCGCCGACCTCCGAGGTCGGCAAGATCACCAAGTCGACGCCGGCCGGCTCGGCCGACGCCCCGTTCAACCCGCTCTCGCTCGCCCTCGGCGCCGAGGCCACCTTCGTGGGCCGCACCATCGACTCCGACCGCAAGCACCTCCAGTCCGTGCTGCGGGCCGCGGCGGAGCACCAGGGCTCGGCGTTCGTGGAGATCTACCAGAACTGCAACATCTTCAACGACGGCGCGTTCGACCAGCTCAAGGAGCCGGCCACCCGGGACGACTACCTGATCCGGCTGGAGCACGGGCAGCCCATCACGTTCGGCAAGGACGGGCAGTTCTGCGTCGTGCACCCGCCCGGCGGGTTCGGCCTGGAGGTCCGGGAGACCGCCTCGGTCAGCCCCGGGGAGATCGTCGTGCACGACGCGACGGTCACCGACCCGGCGTACGCCTTCGCGCTGTCCCGGCTGCCCGGCCTCGACCTGCGGAACACCCCGATCGGGGTGTTCCGCTCGGTCGACCGCCCGTCCTACGACAGCGTGGTGCAGGGGCAGCTCGCCGCGGCGAGGGCGACGGTGACCGAGACCCCGGAGCAGCAGCTCGCCGGTCTCCTCGCCAGCGGGGACACCTGGACCATCCTCTGACCGGCGCGGCCGGTCGCCGCCCCGCGTGGGGAGTGACCGGCCGCCGCAACGCCAGGACGAAGAAGGGGCCCGCAACCGGTCGGTTGCGGGCCCCTTCGTTACTGCGCGGGAGTGGCTCCCCTGGTCAGAAGATCAGGTTGTAGCTGCCCCAGCCGCTGGAGATCACCTTGCCGCTCGCGTCGATCCACTGGCCCTTGCCGTTGGTCGTGTAGAGCCGCATCTGGTTGTTGCTGTTGACGCCCAGCATGTCCATCATGTTGTCGCCGTTCCAGTCGCCCGGCGTCATGATGTGCTTGAAGCCACCCCAGCCGCTGCCGATCTGGGTGCCGGCCGGGTTGGTCCAGCCACCCTTGCCGTCGGACTGGTACATCTTGAGGTAACCGGTCGAGGTGCGACCGATGATCACCTCAAGCCCGTCGCCCTTCCAGGCGCCCGGCGTGAGGAACAGGTTGAACCCGTTCCAGCCGGTGCCGATCCGGGTGCCCGCCGGGTTCTCCCAGCCGCCCGCACCGTTGCTGGTGTAGCGGATGAGGTCACCGTTGGACTTGCGGACCAGCAGGCTCGGGCGGTTGTTGCCCATCCAGTTGTTCGTCACCATGAGCGCGGTGAAGTTCGCCCAGCCGGTGCCGATCAGCTTGCCGCCACCGACGAAGTTGCCGCGGCCGTCGGTGTTGTAGATGTACAGCTCGCCGGTGGTCCTCAGCGACATGATGGACGGCCGCTTGTCGCCGTTCCAGTTGTAGACGCGGAAGACCCGCTTGGCGTTGCCCCAGCCCGCGTTGAGCTGCTTCGGCGCGTAGTAGAAGCCGCCGAACCCGTTGTTGGCGAACCCGGCGCCCTCGAAGAGCTTGAGGTTGCCGGCGCTGTCCCGGGCGATGAGGTCGGTGTGACCGTCGCCGCCCCAGTCGGCGTTGATCAGCGGCGGACGGGTCAGGTCCGCCTTGACCGTGTTTACGTAGTTGTTCAGCCGGACGTAGTAGCCCGGGCTCTCGCCGCACGGCATGAAGCCCCAGCTGGTGATGCCGACCTGCTTGCCGCCGACCATCAGCGGACCGCCGGAGTCGCCGCCGCACGTGTCGGTGCTCGGCACGCTGGGCGTGCCCGCCCCGGCGCAGGTCATCGCGTTCGGGTCGTACCCGTAGGTGCTGCAGACCGAGTCGGACCGCATGGGAACGGTCCCCTTGCGCAGGCGGCTGTCCGGGTTCTCCTCGTACGAGTCGGTCACGCCGTAGCCGGCGATGACCGCGCTCGTGCCCTCCTGGTACGGCGTCGCGTCGCCCTGCGTGCCCAGCGTCACCGGCGTGTACTCACCGGGCAGGTTCTGCTTGAGCGTCAGCACCGAGACGTCGTGCTTGATCGGGATCGTCTGGTCGTCGTAGACCGCGCTGATGTTCCAGCTCTGGTGGGTCCAGGTGGAACCGACCTCGGCGACGTACCCGCTGCCGCCGACGATGTTGCCGTTGCTGTCGACCAGTTGGTCGTTACCGGCGATGACACGGGTGGTGCCCGGGCCGTCGGCGGTGCAGTGCGCGGCCGTCAGCACCTTGTTGGGGGCGATGATCGTGCCGGTGCACCAGTACCAGTAGAACTCTCCGGCGTACTTGAAGCTGGTCACGATGCCGACGATGTAGGGGAACTCCGACGCGCTGGCGAACTCCCCCTTCACGATGCGCGGCGACGGACCCGTGCCGGTCTGGAACCGCGGTCCCTTGGCGCCCGGCGAGGGCAGCTCCAGCTTGCCCTTGTGCAGGTTCGGCAGCCTGTCCAGGTTCCTGGTCCCGGACTCGCTGGCCGCGTCGTACACGCCGTCCCCGGCGGGGGCGGCCTGAGCGACGGTAGCGGGCGCGACGAACGCCGCGCCGGCGAGGGCGAGGCCGACGACGCCGGCCGACCAACGCCGCCTGGCTCCTGCGGATGTTGCCACTTCAGCCACTGATTGATTTCCCGTCGTTCGATTAACGAGGTGCTCGGAACGGCTCAGCGGAGATGTTCCCGACCGGACGGGAAGACGACGATCGACGCGCGGGGCGTCAGCCCACGTGCGAAAGATGAAGCCCCCGTCGTGCCTGTGCCGTTGACGGCGCGTCGGCTGCGATCGATAACGCTCACCGGCGATTCCAAGCCGCCAAACGGTAGCAAACGAGCCGGCGCGGAAAAAGATCCGCGAAGACGATTCTCGGTCAGCCCAAAGGCTCGGACCGGGGCGGCCGTCCAGGGACGACCGCCCGGCGAGGCCGGCACAGCCCGCCCGGCGTCGGATGGCGCGGGGCCGGTCAGGGCGCGGTGGTCGCCTGAGGGCGGTCGTCGCGGACGTGGACGAGCATGTCGCCCGTCTCGATGACCGCGCCGGCCTTGTCGGCCAGCGTCACCACCTTGCCGCGCCGGACCAGGGCGATGACCAGCGAGTCCAGCTCTCGGGGGGAGCGGCCCACCTCGGCCCGCTCGGCGGAGCGCATCGCCAGCGCCATGCCCTGGCCGGGGGTGAGCAGGTCCTCCACCACGTCGATCAGCGGCGGGGCCGAGGTGGACAGGCCCAGCAGCCGGCCGGCGGTGGCCGAGGAGACGATCACGTGGTGCGCGCCGCTCTGCTTGAGCAGCGGGGCGTTCTCCGCCTCGCGGGCGGCGGCGATGATCCGCACCTGGCCGGCGGTGAGCTGCCGTACGGTCAGCGCCACCAGGACCGAGGCGTCGTCGCTGTCGGTCGCGATGATCACCGCTTTGGCGTTGCGGACGTGCGCCTCGTTCAGCACGGACGAGCGGGTCGCGGATCCCTCGATCGCCACCAGGCCGGCCGAGGTGGCCTGTCGCAGGGCCGGGCCGCTGCGTTCCACCACCACGATCCGGGACTTGTCCAGCCCGTTCTCCAGCAGGGCGGAGACCGCGCTGCGGCCCTTCGTGCCGTAGCCGCAGATGATGACGTGGTCCTTCACGGCTCTCCTCCACCGCGACAGGCGGCGCCCGGTGCGGTACTGCTCGGTCAGCACTTCGAGGGTGGTGCCGACCAGGATGATCAGGAAGATCACCCGGGCCGGCGTGATGTAGACGACGTTGACCAGCCGGGCCGTCTGGCTGACCGGGGTGACGTCGCCGTAGCCGGTGGTCGAAAGGGTGACCACCGTGTAGTAGAAGCAGTCGAGGAGGGTCATGCCGTCCTCGTTGACGTCGCGATAGCCGTCCCGGTCGAGGTAGACCACGGCGACGGTGGCGAAGACCAGGCCGATGGCGGCGGCAAGGCGGAGGCTCAGCGCGCTCAGCGGGCCCCGTCGCTGCGCGGGAAAGTGGATCACCTGATGACCTGCCCCGACTCCGTCGTCGCCTGCACGCCCACAACATAGCGGCCCGACGGGAATCCGTACGGCGGGGTCGCCGACGGGGCAACCGGTCGGGCGCCCGGACCCGGATGCCGCGGTGGCCGCGGGCGGGCAACCTGGACGCGCTGGTCCGCGCGGCGGCTCCCGTACGGGCGGCACGCCGACGGGCCGGTCCGCAGGGCCGGGACAGGGCATGATGGGGGTGTCCCCGACGGCGACCACGAGAGTGAGGCCCGCATGTCGTTGCTGCGACGAGTGATCGGCGGGGTGCTGCGCCGGCTCCGCCTGCGGCAGGGCCGCACGCTGCGCGAGGTGGCCGAGGCCGCCGGGGTGTCGGTGCCCTACCTGTCCGAGGTCGAACGCGGTCGGAAGGAAGCTTCTTCGGAGGTGCTCGCGGCGATCTGCCGGGCGCTCGGCATCCACCTGTCGGACCTGCTGGAGGAGGCGCGCGACGACCTGCGCCGCGTCGAGCCGCGCATCCCGGCGGCGCCCCGGGCGGAACTGGCCTCCGCCACGGCCGCTCCGGCCGGCACCGACCCGGTCGGGCCGGAGCGGGCGGACGCCCCCGACGCCACGCCGGTCGCCCGGGTCGGTCTCCGCACCGGCGGGCCGCTGCTGCACCTGGCTCCCCGGGCCGGCGGGCCGACCGTCCGGGCCGGACACTCCGCCTCCGCGCGCGGCGGTCACCCCGGGCCGCGTACCCGTGCGGTGCTCGGCTGCGGACGGTGCCGGTCGGGCCGACGGCGGCCGGCGGTCGTCTAGGCCCGGCCGCTTCCGCCCTCAGCGGATCTGCCGCCGGCAGAATTGTTACGGCGACGCGCCGTCCGACGGGCAGTCTGAAGGGGCCGGTCCCCCGGGCGCCTCCGGTCGCCCGCCGGCACTGTGGGAGGGCGCGCGATGATCGCTACGGGCGTACGCATGTTGGACGGTGGGCATCCGTCCTTCGACGACCAGGTGTTCAACCGGCTGTTGAAGGAGCGGATCATCTTCCTCGGCACCGAGGTGACCGACGAGTCGGCGAACCGGATCTGCGCCCAGATCCTGCTGCTCGCCGCCGAGGACGCGGACCGGGACATCTTCCTCTACATCAACTCGCCGGGCGGCTCGGTGAGCGCGGGGATGGCCGTCTACGACACCATGCGCTACGTCAAGAACGACGTGGCCACCCTGGCGCTCGGCCTGGCCGGCTCGATGGGGCAGTTCCTGCTCTGCGCCGGGGCGGCCGGGAAGCGTTACGCGCTGCCCCACTCGCGGATCATGATGCACCAGCCGTCCGGCGGGATGGGCGGCACGGCCGCGGACATCACCATCCAGGCCGAGAACATGCTGCACGTGAAGCGGACCATGCAGGAGCTGATCGCCCGGCACAGCGGGCGCACCCTCGACGAGATCCAGCAGGACTGGGACCGGGACCGGTGGTTCACCGCCGAGCAGGCCCGCGAGTACGGCCTCATCGACAAGGTGCTCACCAAGGTCGCCCAGCTGCCCGAAAGCTGACCGGCCGGCCGGGTCGGGCGGCGGCCGGGCGAGCGGGGCCGAGCCGGCACGGCAGCCGGACCGGCCGGCCCCGGCGGCCGGCACCACGGCGACGGGGGCGGCCGGGCGGTGACGCGCGGCGGGGGGGGGCGGAGGTCCCCCCCGCGGCCCCCCCGGGTGGGCCCCCTGGGCCGCGGGCACATCGCGCCGACGAGGA
>NZ_JBFAVI010000019.1:0-36852 GCF_040679695.1 Micromonospora sp. NPDC052213 | reverse complement strand
GGCCGGCGATGGTCCCGCCGGCCGCCGCCGCGTTCCGCCGTCAGGGCAGGTCGACGAAGTCGTCCAGGAAGTCGCGGGCGCTGTCGCTGTCCAGCCGGTAGGTGACGTTGGTGGCGTAGCAGGGGGCGTCGCCGGTGATCGTCGTGGCGGCGAGGAGCCGCTGCCCGCCGGTGGTGACGAAGTTCGGGCCGCCCGAGTCGCCGTAGCAGGCTCCGCCGTAGTCGCGGCTCTCGTTCATGGCGAGCCGCACCCAGGTGTTGTTGAGCGCGGCGAAGCCGACCTCCGCCTTCATCCGCACCCCGCCGCCCGGGTGGACGTGCCCGCCGGGCTCGCGCTGGGCCTCCGCCGTGCCGTACCCCATGACCTCCCAGCGGGCCGCGTCGAGCGCCCGGGAGCCGAGCGCGCCGAGTTGGCCGGCCGTCGGCAGGGTGGCCGGGGTGAAGTCCCAGCGCCGGTCCAGCTCGGCCGCCTGCGCGGTGTCGAGGGTGACCACGGAGATGTCGTGCGAGTCGGCGGAGTTGCCCGGGTAGTCGGGGTGGACGTGCTCGGTGCCCTCGACGCCGACGGCGGCGGCCACCTGCGCCGGGCTGAGCCCGGCGGCCTTCGCGGCGGCCAGCTCCGCCTCCACGTCCTGGGCGAGCGAGACGTAGAAGCGGGCGCCCGGCGACCAGTCGGTGGTGCAGTGCGACGCGGTCAGGAAGACGTCGCGGTCGATCATGGTGCCGGAGCAGTACCAGTCCACGACGTCCGGCGTGCCGGGATCGCCGTCGCGGTCCCACTGCACGATCAGGGCGCCGACCTCGGTGCGCTCCGGGGCGGGCAGGGCGTTGTAGGTGTTGATCGCGGATGCCGGTGTGGCGGCGACGACGGCCGCGGCGAGCGCCGCGGTGGTCAGTGTGGCGAAGAGTGCGGTACGACGCACAGGGTCCTCCGGTGTGAAACGAGAAGCGGCACCGGCGCCGGACGCGCCCCCTCGATCCGCGTCCGACGCGCGGTACGCGATGGCCGCAGGTGGCGGCCGTCGATATGCGGAGCCTATTCCCGGAGCTGGGAATATTCGCGGGCTGCAAGCGCAGCGTCTTGTCAGCGAATCTCGTTACATCCGGAGGCCGGCCTTCGCGGTGGGCCGGCCTTCTCGCGGCGCCGTCGGCCGCCCTGCCCGACACACGCCCGCGCCCCGTCCGGCGGCCTAGCGAGGCTCGGCGTCGTAGCGGGCGCGGGCGGCCTCCACCTCGTCGAGATGGGTGGTGGCCCAGGACTCGAGCCCGGCGACCAGGTCGAGCAGGCTGCGGCCGAGGTCGGTCAGCGCGTAGTCGACCCGCGGCGGGACGCTCGCGTGCACCGTCCGGGTCACGAGGCCGTCGCGTTCCAGCGCCCGCAGGGTCTGGGTGAGCATCTTCTGACTCACCCCCTCGATCCGCTGGGCCAGCTCGCCGTAGCGCCTCGTGCCGTCGGCGAGGGTGAGCACGACCAGGACGCTCCACCGGTCGCCGATCCGGTCCAGCACCTGCCGGCTGCCGCAGTTGCGGGCGTAGACGTTCGGGTGCATCGCACTCTCCATCGGTAAGTCACGCACTTCAAGGTGCCTACTCTCCAACGGGAAGTATCGCGCTCGCATTCCCGTTGCCGATGACGTCAGACACCATCCCGCACGTACGCAAGGAGTGCCCATGTCCATCGTCGTCACCGGCGCCACCGGCCGCCTCGGCCGCCTGATCGTCGACTCGCTGCTGCGCCGGGGCGTACCCGCCGGGCAGGTCGTGGCGCTCGGCCGGGACACCGACCGGCTGGCCGACCTCGCCGCGCGCGGCGTGACGGTGCGGCGGGCCGACTACAGCGACCCCGACTCGCTGCGCGCCGCCCTCGCCGGGGCCGAGAAGCTGATGTTCGTCTCCGGCAGCGAGGTCGGGCAGCGGGTGCAGCAGCACCGCAACGTCGTCGCCGCCGCCAAGGAGGCCGGCGTCGGGCTGGTCGTCTACACCAGCATCGCCAAGGCCGACACCTCCAGCCTCATCCTCGCCACCGAGCACCGCGCGACGGAGCAGGAGATCCGCTCCTCCGGTCTGCCGTACGTCTTCCTGCGCAACAACTGGTACGTCGAGAACTACCTCCCGCAGCTGCCCACGTACCTCGAGCACGGTGTCGTGGGCGCGTCCGGCGACGGCCGGATCGGCGTCGCCACCCGCGCCGACTACGCGGAGGCCGCGGCGGCGGTGCTCACCACCGAGGGCCACGCCGACCGGGTGTACGAGTTGGCCGGCGCGCCGATCACCATGACCGAGCTGGCCGAGGAGCTGTCCCGGCAGACCGGTCGCCAGGTCGGCTACACCGACCTCGCCGTCGAGAAGTACACCGAGGTGCTCGCCGGCGCCGGCGTGCCGCAGGCGTACGCGGAGGTGCTCGCGGACGGCGACCGGGGCATCGCCCAGGGCGACCTGGACGTCGAGAGCGACGACCTCGCGAAGCTGATCGGCCGGCAGCCGACCACGCTGGCCGAGGCGATCCGCGCCGCGCTCTGACGACCGCCCACCCGGCCGCCCCGCCGACGACGCGCGGGGCGGCCGGGTGCCCGGTCAACGCTCCACGGTCAGCACCACCTTGCCCAGCGCCCGGCGCCCCTCCAGGTCGGCGTGCGCCGTGGCGGCGTCGGCCAGCGGATAGGTCGTGACCAACGGGCGCCACCAGCCCTTCCCGGCCAGCTCCAGCGACCGGGCGGCCAGCGCCGGGATGCCGCCGGGCAGGGCGCGCATCCGCTGCCCCAGCCAGCCCACGGTCAGGCCGCGCCCGATGACGTCGTCCGTCCCGACCCGGGTCGCCTCGCCGGCCGACCAGCCGAACATCATGAACCGGCCGCCCGGCCTCAGCAGCTCCAGAGCCGCCCGACCCACCGCGCCGCCCACCCCGTCGTAGACCAGGCTCAGGCCGCCCACCTGCTCCCGCACCCGATCCGTCCAGTCCGGCAGCCCGTAGTCCACCACCATGTCCGCGCCGAGGTCGCGCAGCGCCGCCGTCCGGTCGGCGCCACGCGCCGCCGCCACCACGGTGGCGCCGGTCGTCCGCGCCGCCTGCACCAGCAGCCAGCCCACCCCACCGGCCGCCGACGGGACGAAGACGACGTCGTCCGCCGTCGGCGTCTCCAGGTCGAAGATGCCGAGCGCCGTCCGCCCCGTCCCGACCGCCGCCACCGCCTCGGCGCAGGTCAGATTCCGCGGTACGGCGTAGAGCGACTCGACCGAGGTGACCGCCTGTTCGGCGTACCCGCCCGGCACCATGCCCAGGTGCGCGACGACCCGCTTGCCGCGCCACGACCCGTCGACGCCCTCGCCCAGGTCGTCCACGACGCCGGCGACCTCCCGCCCGGGGATGGTGGGCAGGTCGGGCAGCGGCGTCGGGCCGCCCGACTCGCCCCGACGCAGGCTCGTGTCGAGCAGGTGCACGCCGCTCGCCGACACCGCGATCCGTACCTGACCGGGGCCGGGCGACAGGTCCGGCACGTCGTCGAGCACCAGGTTTCCCGGGGGACCGAACTCGTGAAGCTGAATCGCACGCATGCCCCCATCCGACTACCTCAACCCCGCTTGAGGTCAACCCCGACCGGCGGCCCGGAACACCGAGGAAGTCGCGCGGGTCCGCCGCGAAGCGGATCAACTCCCCACCGGCCTCCAGGTCGAACGCCGAACGGGCCGACCAGCCGCTGTCGTCATGACCCGGCCCCGGCTCGCGCAGCGTGACACCGAGCGACACGTGGCCCCGTCCGTCGTGCCGCGCGTCGAGTTCCAGGAGGCTCCCCGGAGACCACCAGCGGCGGGCACCGCCCCAGCCGCGGCATCACTACACTGCTCGCACCTACGCTGCGTGCTGCTGAAGATTCGGGGGTGTTGTGTCCGCGCGTCAAGGCTCATCGGGTATGGAAGCTGCCGACCGCGGATCTCTGGGCAGGGCGACGCCCTCTGTGGTGGACAGTCGGCCCGACAGGTGAGCTTGCTGTCCTGCTCGTCCATCGACGGCACCTACGTCGAAGCCGCTACGTCAAGGGCTGGGTGGGATGGAGCCCGAAGGGTCCGTTCGACGGCGTACTGGTGATCCGCCTCCCGGAAGCTGTCTTCCTGACCTGCCGTTGCAGGGCTGCACCGCCGCCACGGAGGGCGACCAGGTATGGCTGGTCTGGAATTCCGGCAGCAGCCGCGCCGGCACCTTCCTCACACGGGTCACCCCCTCCACCGGTGAAGTGACCAGCTGGCCAAGCCCCGTGCACGGCCCGGACGGATTCGCCGTACGAGGCAACCGCGCGATCCTGACCCGGCGCGACCACAATCAGCGATCGGTCGAAGTTGTCAGCGCCGAACTGGTCGACGCCACCTGGAGCGTGACCGACCGGCGCAGGATGCGGGTGCCCGGCCGTGTTGTCCTGCACTGTGGTCAGGGCCGCGACGGCAGCCTCTGGCTTCGCGCTGGCAATGACTGGCTTCGAATCGAAGTCTGATACGAGCAGGATATCTGTGCGCACAGGGGTCGAGGGTTGCCGCAGACCGTCACGGTAGCGACGCGACGCGAAGCGGCCTTGACGCCGTCCGAGCGACGCGGGGAGGGACCGGGTGGTGAATATCGACACGCTGCTTCCGCACGCACGCACACCGCGGGACTATCTGGACCTCGTCTCGGACCCACGAATCGATCAGGACGGGCTGCACACCCTTGCCCGTAGCTCCTACTCGTTCGTGCGGCTGGCCGTCGCCAAGGACATCCGCACCGGCGCGGCAACCCTCACCGAGATACTCGGTGGCGAGTTCGACCGGTGGGACCGCCACCACCTGCTCCGGCTCGTCGCCCAACACCCACACGCGGGCCGAGGCCTCCTGCTCAAGGTCCTACAGGAGATCGAAGTCCTGCTACGTCAACCCGATGCCAGGCCGTATGCCGCAGCGATCGCGCTAGCCGGCCGACGAGAGCTGGAGCCTCATGAGGTTCGCCGCCTGCATGGCCTACCGGGTGCATCGCGACGGATGCGCCGAGGCGTGGAGCGGGCACTCGCGCGACCATGAGATCGACAGCAAGCCTGACCGGCGGACGGCGACAGGGCCTTGCCCGTCGGTGTGACTGCGGCCCCTCCGCACTCCGAGCTGGGGAACAAGGCCGCCCAGGCGCCCCGGGTCGTGGCACTTGTCCTGCGCGGAGGGCTGCAGAACGGCACCCCTCGTGGCCGCTGCCCCTCGCGGTCACCGGCCGGGGAAAGGCCCGGCCGATGGTCCAGCCCCAGCGCCGGAGGTCGACCGAAAGTCAATTTCGAACGTCGGGTAGTCGGGCTGAGGACATGGCTCGCCCTGGTATCCGAGGCGTTCGTAGAAGGGCGCTGCGCGTTCCCGGTGAGCCTGCCACTCCAGATACCGCACCCGTTGTCTCGCCCACCGCGACACCACCGTCATCAAGGCGCGTCCCACCCCGCCCAAACGAAGGTCGGGACGCACATAGAGATCGTGCAGTCGGGCAACCCGGTGATCGTCGCCCGATCGAAGGTGCGGACCGTGGTCCTGGACAGCCGCATATCCCGCCAGTTCGCCGTCGGCATCCGCGCCAAGGATGACCCACCGGGGGTCCGCGACCAGTTGGACGTACCGCTCGCGTTGGGCGTCGGGGTGCTCACCGTTCACGCCCATGTCCTTCAGCATCGGCCAGAGTCGGGGCCAGTCGTCGGCAATCAGGGAGCGAATCTCGATCCGCATGCGGCCCATGGTGTCGGCGACGTCGCACGGGAGGCAAGCTGTTTGACGGGACGCACCGCGGTGCGGTCGGCGGGGCTCTCGTCTCTACGCGACCGACGGCCACGATGCTGAGGTGGCTCGGCACCTAAACGTGAGCAGGTCAAAGTGGCGAGGCGACCGGGCACGTAACGGGCACGCAGCCCGAAGGTGGAACGGTGATCGGTGATCAAGGCTGTAACCTGGTGCCCCCGGCAGGATTCGAACCTGCGACACACGGTTTAGGAAACCGTTGCTCTATCCCCTGAGCTACGAGGGCGCGAGGGCCTAGTCTAGCGACCGGGGCGTTCACCTGGGGTGGCAGGGAGTGGCCCACGTTCACCCCCGTTCTCCGCACCCCCGTTCTCCCAGCCCAGGACAACACCCCGAGCACACGAACCCGGGTTTGCGGCCGGCGGTCGGGCTGCGGTGACCCGCGTTGGCACGGGTTGACCCGGCTTGGCGTCCGCTGGAGAGCAATGGCCCTGCTGCAGAGGGCCCACTGTTTCGGTCGGCGATGCGTGTTGATTCCTCGTTCCCGACAGAACACGCCGGATTTTCGAGCGCGCAGACCTGGCGCGTGCGGTGCGGACTTGAGCGGTCCGCACCGCACGCCGATGAGCGTCTTCAGCGGCGGGTGTGCGATCTCTGTCGTGCGGCTCGCTGCCGCCGGAGCTGCTCGACGAGGGGTACGGCGGCCAGGATGATCACATGTTGCTGCAGGTCATCCGGTTCTTCCAGGCCAGGCCGAACACGACCGGGCCGTGGGACGAGTCCTTGTACCCGATGCTCACCACCGCGCCCTTCGGAATGGCCGACGGGTTGATCACCAGAAGAGTGTCCGCATCCGCCTCGCTATGCGAGGGGAAGATACGATCATTAGGTCGGGGCGGGGGCACGGAGTGGCAGATTGAGCCGACCCTGACTTCCGCCGGCACGCCGGCTTCGGACAGCGCCTTTCGAACCGCGTCCGGGTCGGCGAACTGCTTCTTCGACAGGGTGAGTAGCACCGTCCCGTCGGGCTTGCTGGCCACGGAGAAGGCGACCAGCTGCGTCGGAGCCATGCTGGCCGGCCGCTCCGCGGACGGCGGCGAGGCGGGTCCCGAGTCGGTGAGCGCCGGCACGGCCAAGGCCAGCCCGGCGAGCATCACCCCGGCCGCGGTCACTGCGGCCAGCCGCCGTCGGCGCCGCGTATTGCCCGCGGCGATGATGTCCTCCGCCGGCCGATCCATGTCCAGGCCGGACAGGCCGTCCGCCACCGCACGCAGTACGTCTTGGTCTCTCACTGCTTGATCTCCTGAGTCTCGGCGGGTACCAACTGGCCGCGCAGCGTCGCGACGGCCCGGGACAGGTGAGCGGTGACAGTTCCCGCAGCGATGCCGAGCACCTGAGCGGTGGTCTCGGTGTCCAGGTCCAGGAACGCCCGTAGCGCGATCACCTCTCGCTGGCGGGCAGGCAGCCGTCGCAGCGCCGCCATCAGCGCCGCGTCCACGCCCCCGGCGTCCTGGCCGACCGCCACGTCGTGCCCGTCAGCCAGGGCGACCTCGCGGCGGCGGCGCCGCCAGGCCGACACCCGCACGTTCAGGGCGGTACGCACCACCCACGCCTGGGGAGCCGGGTGCCGGCTGACCTTCCGCCAGGACATCCAGGCCCTGGTGAACGCCTCTGCCACCAGGTCCTCAGCGCCCTCGCGGTCGCCCGTGCTGGCCACCACCGCCCGCGCGCAGGCGGCCCGGTGGACCCGATAGAACTCTGCGAACTGTGCTTGCTCGTGTCCCACGTCCCGTACACGCCTGAGCCCCTCGGCCCACTTACCTCCGGCCCGAACTCGCATGAAGAAATCATCTGCACCGCCGTCACGGTTGCCTGGCACGCCGAGCAACCACGGCAGTGGCGCCGTCGGTACCGTAGCCAGCCTGCGCCACGCCACGAGAAGGGTGTCCCTGGCGTGGTCGTCGATTTCGCGCTTGATCGTCGAGGCCGGCCGCCCGAGCGCCCGCCCGAGCGCGTTGAGCGACTCCTTGTCCAGCGCCGTCAGCTGACGGCGGCACGTGAGTGGTCACCCCGGCGCCCGTACCGGCCTCGCCATGCAGAAAGCCGGTGACGTCGATGGTCATCTCCGCGACACTTGCCGACGTGGAAGAGGTCGAGGCCGTCGTCGCCCATCACGAGCGCGCGACCCTGTGCGTCGGCGACGTGTTCCTGAAGTTCGACGCCGATCAGACCCGCACCGACGTCGAGGGCGAGGCGATGACCATGGCGCCGACCCCCACTCCGGAGATCCTGTGGCGCAAGCCGCCCGTACTCGCGCTCGCCGCGCTCCCCGGGAGGGCACTCGGCCGCCTCGGCGAACCGTCGACCGCGTCGCCGGCGGCGTGGGCCGCGGCCGGTGCCGCCGCACGGATGCTGCACGACGCGCCGTTGCCGCCATGTCGCGGTCGCCGCCTCGACGACCTTGTTCTCCCTTCTTCTGGCAAGTTTTTGTCCGGACCCCCGTCGGCCCAGGCCGGAACAGCTCGAACACCCGGTTCATTCTCGCGCTGCGGCGAGCCGGGCGGCCGGTGTCCGCAGCGCCAGCGCGGCGGGTACCAAGCTGGCGAGGACGGCGACACCGAGGCAGACGGCGGTGATCGCGCCGATGGTTGCCCATGGCACGACGATCTGCGGGTGCGGGGTCAGCGGGACCAGCGTGGCCCGCAGACCGACGAGCGTGCCGGCCGCCAGTGTCCCGGCCAGAGCGGTTGCCGCAACCGCGATCAGCGCCGCCTCGGTGGCGACGGTCCGCAGCAGTTGCCGCGGCGTGGCGCCGGCCAGCCGGAGCAGAGCGAATTCTCGCCTCCGATCGGCGGCCGCCATGATCAGTGTGTTCGCGATGGAGATCGTGGCGCAGAGCAGTGCCATGCCGAGCAGCGCCAGGAGGGCGAGGCGGTTCATGCGGTCCTGTTCGGCGTGGGCCGCCGACACGTGGTCGGCCACGGGGACGATCGTGGAGCCGCCTGCGGTGGCGACCCGGTCGAGCGCGGCGTCGCCGTGGGGCACCGCGGAGTCACGGGCGAGATACACCGCGTCTGCGCCACGGCGAGGGCCGTGCTGCCGGCCGAGGTCCCAGGGCAGTAGCAGCGTCCGGTCCAGGTCGAGCGAATCGTCGAGCACCGCCGCCACCCGCAGCCGCACGGGTGTGCCGTCAGCCAGCCATATCGAGACGACGTCGTCGAGCGACCACTTCGCGGACCGGCTCACCGCCACCGGCACGGGCCTGCCATCGGCGCCGCCGTACTGGTGGACGGCATCGACCGAACCGGCGAGGGTGGGCAGGTTCAGCACTTCGGTCACGCCGGCGCCGACGTACATCACCGGAAGACCCTCGATCTGGTCATCGCGTCGGACGTACGCCTCCGCACTCCGGACGGGAACGGCGGCGCGTACCCCGGGCTGCTGCCCGAGGGCCGTCACCGTGGCCTCCCCGATTCCGGCGGAGCTGGCGGGGGTGACCACCGTGGCGGCGGTGATGCGGTCCTGGGCCGACCGCTGCTGTGTCTCCCACAGGGTCGCGGTAGCCGCCAGGGTGGTGGCGGCGAGACCGATGGTGACCAGTATCGGCGTGGCCGTCGACGCCGTGCGCCGCTTGGCGGCGAGGGCGTTGCAGCGGGCGAGCTGCCCGGTGCTGCCCGGCAGCGGCCAGCCGACCACCCGGACGAACAGTGGAACGAGCACCGGGGCCAGCAACGCCGCGGCGATCAGCGCGAGCTGCGCATCGACCAGGAGCAGGCCCAGCCCGTCGGGTCCGCTGGCGGGCACGGCCGCCAGCAGGGCTCCGGCACCGGCAAGGCTCAGCAGCCCGAAGATCCACCGTCCGACGGTCATCACCCGCCGATCGACTGCCGCCTCCCGCATCGCGTCGAGGGGCCGAACCCGCGCCGCCCGCCGCGCGGCGACCATGGCCCCGGTCAGGGCGACGAGCAGTCCCACGCCCATCGCCGCAACCAACGGCCACCACACGGGCCGCGCGGTGAAGCCGGGTGGCGCGAGGCCGACCCGGGCGAGCCAGGAGGCGAACGGTGCCGCCACGACGGTCCCCAGGGCGCCGCCGGTGGCCGACGCCAACACGCCCACCGCCAGTGCCTCGCCGAGCACCAGTCGCCGCAGTTGCCGAGGCGTGGCCCCGGCGGTCCGCAGCAGGGCGAACTCCCGCCGGCGCTGCACGACTGCGAACGAGAACGTCCCGGCCACGACGAAGACCGAGACGAACGCGGCCACGCCGGTGGTGGAGCCGAGGAGCGAGGAGGCGAACGCGAGCTTGTCGCCGTGGCGGTCGGGTTCCGCGAGGGATCGGGCGTCTCCCGTCAGCACCCGCAGGCCGGGCCGGGAGATCCGCTGCGCCAGGTCAACCGCCCTGGCACCGTCGGCCATCCGGATCGCCACGGCCTCGATGCGACCGCCGGCCAACTCGTCGACCGTGTCGTCGCTGAGATAGATCGCACCTGCGTCGTCGTCCACCACGCCCGCGACGGTCATCGCGCGGGGACCGGCGGGGGTCTGCAGGACGATGCGCTCCCCGGGCGACGCGGAGGCCCCGCTGCCCAGCACGACGTGTTCGCCGCTTGTCGGTGGACCGCCGGCAAGGAGGGAGTACGGGTGCATCGCGGCGCTGGACCAGGGTCGGGCGTAGCCGTCCCAGCCGTCCACGTGCACCGGGACCCGACGGTCGACCACCACCTCGTCGACCCCGCGCATGGCGGCGATGCGCGCCGGGATGTCGGCCGGTACCGGGGCCGCGTCGGCTGTCGTTGTCGTCTCCTGGACCGCCGCGTCGCCGGCGCCGTAGGTGACCGTCACCGTGTCGCTGCCGGTGACGACCAGGTCGGCGTTGGCGTACCAGTCGGTTGCCTGATCGCGTCCGAGGGTCGCCGCCAGGCTGAGACCCGTGATGGTCAGCAGGCACACCCCGAGAGCGAGGGCCAGGAACGACCCGACGAACGTGGTCCACCTCGCCTTGAGCGTCTGAAGGGACAGGGTCAGCATGCGCCGGCCGTTTCCAGCCCGGCCATCCGCTCGACGACCGACCGGGCGTCGGGCTGCGCCAACTCGTCGGCGAGGCGGCCGTCCGCCAGGAAGACCACCCGGTCGGCGTACGCGGCGGCGATCGGGTCGTGGGTCACCATCACCATCGTCTGCCCGTCCCGATCGACCAGCTCCCGCAGCAGCCGCAGGACGTCCCGGCCGGTTGCCGAGTCCAGCGCGCCGGTCGGCTCGTCGGCGAACAGCACCTGCGGCCGGGTGACGATCGCCCGCGCGATCGCCACCCGCTGCTGCTGCCCGCCGGACAACTCGGCGGGTCGGTGCCGGTGCCGATCGGCCAGCCCGACGCCGGCCAGCACCGCCCGGATTTCCGACCGGCTCGGTCGACGACCGGCCAGCCGCAGCGGCAGTGCCACGTTCTGCTCGACGGTCAACGACGGGAGCAGGTTGAAAGACTGGAAGACGAAGCCGATCCGATCGCGACGCAGCAGAGTCAGTTCGGTCTCGGACATCAGGCCGAGGTCGTTGTCCCCCAGCCGGACCTTGCCGGCCGTCGGCCGGTCCAGCCCGGCCGCGCACTGCAGCAACGTGCTCTTGCCGGAGCCGGACGGGCCCATGACGGCGGTGAGGGTGCCGCTGGCGAAACCCACCGTCACCTCGTCCAGCGCCGTCACCTTGGCGGTGCCCGACCCGTACCGCTTGCTGACGCCATCCAGCCGGATCATGTCACCGCCACCCGGATTCCGGGCGCCCCCGCGATCTTTCTGCATGGCTCCAGCAAAGCCCGCGTTTCAGCCCGCCGCAGTGAGGCTGCCCGGAGTCTTTCGAGGTACGGCCAGCCCTATCCCCGGCGCACGCCTGGCCGCCCGGCCAGCGAACCGGGGAGGAATCGACCATGCGCCGGCAGCATCGAGAAATGAGGGTCCGCAGGCTGGCACAGCCTGCGAGCGGCCTCACCGGCAGGGTCAGCGGCGGCAGGCAGCGCCGCCCGGTTCCCAGCCGACCGTCACCCGTGACGACAGCCCACGATTCAGATGGCCAACTACCACTACGGGCTCGTGGTGGTGCCGCAACGTCCCGCGCGACGACGGACAGCGCCGTTCCCGGCCGGCAGGCGCTGGGGCGTAGGGCCCGACGACGCCGCCGGCCCGTCCTGACGGGCCGGCGGCGTCCTCGACGGTTGGTCAGCGGACGAAGGTGACGTCGGGGTGCCTCGGCGACGGACGGTCGAGCAGCGCCCGGGGTCGCTGGCGGAGATGCTGGTCGAAGAAGGCGGTGAGGTAGGCGCGTTGGGAGGTGACGATCCGGTCCGGGTCGACGGTGCCGATCAGGCCGGCGACGAGTCCCTCCGGCAGCGGGAACGCCGCGTCGAGCTGCGGCAGCAGCACCTGATGGTCGGTGAAGGTGAAGTGCTGGCCCTCGGGGACGTACAGGTCGAGCTTCCAGCCGGTCGAGTTCGCCCAGAACGACCGCCAGTCCGGGGCGTCCAGATGGGTGTACGGCCTGCCGCCGACGAGACCGGCGCCCATCAGCAGGAACGGGCGATCCAGCCCGTGCTCGGCCACGTCGCCGAGGTCGTCCCTGCCGTACGCCATGCTGCCGTCCAGGTCCGCTCCCGCGTCCAACCGCCGGTCGGCGAGCATCGCCTCGGCAGTGGTGAAGCCACCGGCCGAGTGGCCGAACATGCCCGCGCGGGACAGGTCCAGCGCGGCGCCGAGGCCGCGCGGAAGCGGGCGCTTGCCGGCGTCGGGGTTGCCGCCGCCGGCGAGGACGGCGAGCTGGTCGAGGACGAACCGGGTGTCCTGGATCCGGGTGCGGATCTGTGCGCGCATGAGGTCGCCGGGTTCCAGGTCGGGTAGGCGCTGCGTCTCCACGCGTCCGCCGGGGAACTCGACGACCGGCGCCTCGTACGTGTGGTCGACCGTCACCACGACGTAGCCCCGGCTGGCCAGTTCCCCGACGAGGACCGTGCCCTCCGCGCGGGGCCGCTCGCCGCCGGGCGAGTACACGACCACCGGGAATCCTCCGCGCCTGGCGCGGGCGGGCGCGCCGGCACGGGCATGGGTGGTGATGCCGGCCCAGTCGACCTGCCCGGCGGGGATGCCGAGGGTGCCGGCGAGATTCTCGCCGTACCGCTGCGCGGCCAGCGGCGGCAGGTACGGCGCGAGCGGTTCGCCGCCCGCCGGGCGAGCCGGGTACCAGACGGTGACCATGAGTTCTCGCGGCTTGGCGGCCACCCACGGATCGGGCCGGCCGTGGTCGACCAGATGCAGTTCGGTGGCGGCGACGGGGTGCGGGCCGGTCGGTGCGGGAAGACGCAACCGCAGCGGCGCGCTCGTGGCGGGCGGCGGGGCCGCGCCTGCTCCCGGGTCCGGTGCGGCCAGGGCGAGAGCCGCCGGCGCGGTCGGCACCATCGCCACCGACACCGCGACCGCGACGCCGCCCAACAGCCATCGTCGAGAAATCGTTCGCATGCGGCAAGGCTCGCCCGGGGCGCCCGTCGACGGCATCTGCCGGAAGTAACCATGTCGCCCCTGAGAAATCTCAGGGGCGGCGGGCCTCGGGCCGGGGAGAACCACAGTGGACGGCAGGTCGGCCGGTCACGGACCACCGGTTCGGCCCCGTGCTTCTCGACGGCGGGCGCACCCGGGTCCTGACTTTCGTCAGGGCCGGCTGATGCCGATCGGCGGCGGTGTCGCGCCCGGCCGATTCCTAGCGTCGACGCCGAGATGACACCTTCACCGGGAGAACAATGATCACATTACGCGGGTTGACGAAACGCTTCGGCGCGACGACAGCCGTCGACAACCTGACCCTGGACCTCGCCCCGGGCCGGGTCACCGGCTTCCTCGGCCCGAACGGGGCGGGGAAGTCCACCACGATGCGCATGATCGTCGGTCTGGACCGGCCCACCGCCGGCGAGGCGCTCATCGGCGGCCGGCGGTACGCGACCCTGCGGCATCCGCTGCGCGAGGTCGGTGCGCTGCTCGACGCCAAGGCGGTGCACCCGGGGCGGAGCGCACGCAACCACCTGCTGGCGATGGCCCGCAGCAACGGCATCCCCACCCGACGCGTGGACGAGGTGCTCGCCACGGTGGGCCTGACCACCGTCGCCGGCAAGCGGGCCGGTGCGTACTCCCTCGGCATGGGCCAGCGCCTCGGCATCGCCGGCGCCCTGCTCGGCGACCCCGGGGTGCTGATGTTCGACGAGCCGGTCAACGGACTCGACCCGGACGGGGTGCGCTGGGTCCGCCAGCTCATGCGGTCCCTGGCCGCCGAGGGACGGACCGTCTTCGTCTCCAGCCACCTGATGAGCGAGATGCAGCTCACCGCCGACCAACTCGTGGTGGTCGGCAAGGGCCGGCTCATCGCCGACGCCCCGGTGGCCGAGGTCATCGGGGGCAGTTCGTCGACGGCGGTGCTGGTGCGCAGCCCACAACCGGCCGGCCTGGCCGAGCTGCGGCGCCGGCTCGTCGCGGCGGGCGTCGCGGTCGAGCAGGAGACGGCCGGCGCGCTCGTCGTCACCGGCGCCGGCGTCGAGCAGGTCGGCGACCTGGCGCACGAGATCGGCGTACGCCTGCACGAGTTGAGCGTGCGCGAGGCGTCACTGGAGGAGGCGTACATGGAACTGACCGCCGACGACGTCGAGTACGGCGCGCTGGCGACCACCCGATCGGGGGCGCGGAGATGACGACGGCCACGACAACCCTGCCCGCCGCCGACCGGTCGGCCCGGCGCGGCGACCCGACCGGCGGCGGCCTGACCGGTGCCGTCGCCAGCGAGTGGACCAAGCTCTGGTCGGTGCGCTCGGTCTGGTGGAACCTGCTCGCCAGCGCCCTGCTGATGGCGGCGGCGGCCGGGCAGGAGGCCATCTACGTGGTCAACGAGAACACCAACTCCGACCCCGCCGACGACCCGGGGGTGGTCGGTGTCGGCACCGTCGCGATCAGCTCCGTCCTCCTGGCGCAGTTCACGGTGCTCGCGCTGGCGATGCTGGTGATCACCGCCGAGTACGCGACCGGCACGATCCGGAGCACGCTGCAGTGGACCCCGTCACGGGGCCAACTGCTGCTGGCCAAGACCGCCGTGGTCGCCGTGGTCACGTTCGTCGTGGGCGCGCTGCTCGCCGCGCTGGGCTCTGCCGTCGCCGACCCGGTGCTCGGTGAGTGGGGCCGGTTCCGGGCGGCGGAAACCGTCGGCGACGTGCTGGCGGTGGCCGCGTACCTGTCGTTGATCAGCGTCTTCACCCTCGGGCTCGGGACGGCGCTGCGCAGCGCGGTCGGCACGCTGACCACCGTGTTCATGATTCTCATGGTGGTACCGATCGCGCTCGGCGCCCTCGACATCGAGTTCGTCAACCGGCTCGTCGACGGGCTGCCGGGGGTGGCCGGACACCACTTCATGAGCGGCGACGCCGATCCGTACCCGCCGGCGGCCGGCCTCGCCCTGCTCGCCGCGTGGGCCCTCGCCGCGATGCTCGCCGGTTACGCGGTGCTGCGGTCCCGGGACGCCTGACCCGGGACCGGGGTGGTGGCGGTCCGACGCGGACCGCCGCCACCCGGCGTCGCCCATCAGGTCGGCGCCGTACGCGACGATCGCGGCCTGCACCCGGTTCCGCCCGCCGAGCCGGGCGAAGATGCGACACGTCGTCGCCGGCCGCCGTCAGTCGGACATCCGGTCCTTGGTCAGCAGCCGACCCTCGACGAAGCAGAGCCGGTAGGCGGCCTGGCCGAGGGGGAAGTTGCCGTCGGTGTAGAACTCGCAGGAGCCGCCCGGGGGAAGCGGCCAGTCCGCCGGGTCCGGCCGTTCGACGACCTGACGGTCCGGCAGCAGGCCCCGCAGTTCGGTGCGGTGCTGACCGATCCGCATCCGGTCGAAGTCCGCCGGAGCGAGGACCGCGTCGAAGGTGGCGAACGGGTAGTAGGCCAGTGACAGCACGCCGGCGACCACCACCGGGGCGGTCACCGCGACCACGAGGCTGCGCCGCACCCGCCGCCGCGCCTCACGCAACCTGGTCGCCGACGCCGGCCGGAGCGGACGTACGCCCTCGTCGGCGTCGACCGACGCGGCACCGGCGGCGTGGGGCAGGCGGGCGGTGACCTCGAAACCGCCGCCTCGTGGCCCGGCGCTCAGCGCACCACCGGCCAGCCGTACCCGCTCCCGCAGGCCCAGCAGGCCGGAACCCGTCGAGGACACGCCGGGCAGCAGATCGCCCGGCGGCGGCTCGTTGACCACGCTCACCACCGTCTGCTCGGCCGAGCGGGTCAGCACGACGGTCACGGCGGCGCCCGGCGCGTGCCGGGTGGCGTTGGTCAGCGCCTCCTGGACCACCCGGTACACCGCCCGCTCGACCATCGGCGGTGCCGGCGTGTCGGGCCCGTCCCAGCTGAACCGGACCGGCATCCCGGCGTCGCGGGCCCGCCCCACGAGGTCGGCGACACCTTCGGCGGCCGGCCGGGTCGGAGCCGGCGCGCCGTCCTCGCGGAGCACGCCGATGATCTGGGCGAGCTGCTCGGTCGCGGCGGTGACGCTGGCACGCAGCTCCCCCGCCGCCCGCCGGTGCCGCTCGTCGAGATCGGTGGCCAGCTCCAGCCCGCCGGCCTGCAACGCGATCAGGGCCAAGTCGTGGCCCAGGGAGTCGTGCATGTCCTGCGCGATGCGGGTCCGCTCCCGCATCCGGACCCGCTCGGCGGCGGCGCGCTGCTGCCGTTCGAGCAGGTCGGCGTGTTCCCAGCCGGCGTGGACGAGCGCCCGTTGCTGGCGGCGGTAGCGGCCGACCAGCCAGGGGAACACCCCGACGAAGAGCAGGGTGGTGGTGAGGAAGAACCAGGTGGTCACGCCCGAGCCGAGGACGCCGGCCGTCAGCGCGGTCCCGCCCGCCGCGATCGCGGCGAACGTGTACGCGGCCGGCCGGGCCCGGGGCATCCGCAGACCCACCAGGTAGCTCATCACCGGAACGGCGAACACGAAGTTGCCCTCGAACGCGGTCGGCACCACGACGATGAGCAGGGAGACCGTCGGGTGGTGCCGGCTGACCACCACCGCGAGGGCCATCAGCAGGAGCGAGCCCGCCAGCCGCCAGCCGGCGTACGGGCCGGTCGGGGCGACGACCAGGTCCCAGGCGATCGGCGCCGACAGGACCGCCCAGAGCGACACGTCGGACAGGGCCTCCACCCACGATCCCCCTGGCCGACGCCGTCGCGCGTACCCGGCCCACCCGCCGGAGGGCGGCCCGCCGGAGCGGAGAAAAGACAGCCGCCGCCCGCCGCGCCACCAACCTGCCACGCGGCCCAGGCTACAAAGCCCACCACCCGCGTCGTCACCCACGAAAGTCAGGTCGTCGGCACGACGGCCCGGGCAGCCCCCACCGCCTCACCCGCCGGTGGGGAGCATCGGAGTGACCACCGACAGCTCCAGGGCGACGGGCAGCGGCGCGACGCCCGGCCCGCCGGCGCGTACCCAGTCGGTGATGTCGTCGACCACGGAGTCGTGCAGGACGAGGCCGAACCAGACCGGCCGCGCGCCGGCCCGTCGCGCCGGCGGCGCGGGGTGGACGACGACCAGGTTGGACTGCGCGCAGAGGTCGAGGCAGGCGCTGACGCGTACCCGGTGCGGCGCCGGCAGCGCGGCCCGCAGTCGCCGCAGCTGCGCGTCGTGGTCGACGGCGGGGTGTTTGCGCGTGCTGCCACAGCAGCAGTCCCGGCACACGGTGACCAGACAGCCCGGTGCGACGGTCATGTCCGACTCCTTGGTCCCGGTCGAGCCCGGCGGCACGTGCCGGGTCATGACGCGGGCGGGTGGTAGGTGATGGTGGGCCGCCCGGTGCCCGGGTGCGTCGCCACGTCGGCCTGGACGCCGTAGACGTCGGCGAGCAGCCCGGGAGTGAGGACCTCGGCGGGCGGGCCGGCGGCGACGACCCGGCCGGCGGCGAGGACGACCACCGTGTCGCAGAACATGGCGGCCAGGTTGAGGTCGTGCAGCGCGGCGAGGGTGGTGACCCCGGTGCGGCGGACCAGGTGCAGCAGTTGCAACTGGTGGCCGATGTCGAGGTGGTTGGTGGGCTCGTCGAGCAGCAGCAGGAGCGGTTGCTGGGCGAGCGCGCGGGCCAGCTGGACCCGCTGCCGTTCGCCGCCTGAGAGGGTGTGCCAGCGACGATCGGCGTACCCGTCGAGGTCGACCCGGGTCAGCGCGTCGGCCGCGGCGGCGCGGTCGGCGTCGCTGTCCGACCATCGCGAGCGTCGGTGCGGGGTACGGCCGAGCAGCACCACCTCCCCGACGGTGAGGTCCAGGTCGGTGTCGGCGTGCTGGGCGAGCAGCGCGGCACGGCGGGCCAGCGCGGCACGGGGCAGGGCGGCGACGTCGTCGCCACCGACGGTGACCCGTCCGCTGTCGGGCGTGGCGAGCCGGGCGACGATCCGCAGCAGGGTGGTCTTGCCGCAGCCATTGGGGCCGAGCAGCCCGACGAGGCTGCCCGCCGGCACGGCGCAGGTGACGCCGTCGAGGATCCGCCGGGCCGCGACGGCCCAGGACACGTCGGTGACGGTGAGCATCAGTCGCGCGCCTTCCGGCGCCCGGCCCACCGTCCCCGGGGCCGCCGCGAGTCTGCCGGCCGCGCCCGGTGCAGCAGGACCACGAACGCGGGCACCCCGAGCAGCGCCGTCAGCACGCCGACCGGCAGTTCCCGGGGCGCGAACAGGGTCCGCGCGGCGGTGTCCACCCAGACCATGAAGATCGCGCCGGCGAGGACGACGACGGGCAGCAGGCGCCGGTGGTCCGCGCCGGTGAGGAACCGGGCGGCGTGCGGCAGGATCAGCCCGACGAAACCCACCGCGCCGCTGATGGCGACCAGCGCCGCGGTGAGCAGCGCGGTGGCGACCAGCAGCAGCCACCGGACCCGGGTGACGGGCACGCCGAGGGTCTCGGCGGCGTCCTCGCCGAAGGCGAAGGCGTTGAGCGTGCGGGCGTACGCCGCCACGAGGGCGAGCACGGCGGCCAGCACCGGTACCGCCCAGGCCAGGGCGGCCCAGTCGACGCGGGCCAGCGAGCCGGAGAGCCAGAAGGTGATGCTCTGCGTGGCGTGCGGGTCGGCGACCCAGACGATGACGAACGACGTCGCCGCCCCGCACAGCTGCGCGACGGCGACCCCGGCCAGCACCACCCGGGTGGGCGCCAGCGCGGCCCGCCGGCCGGCCACCACCGCCACGACGGCGAACGCGGCCAGCGCGCCGGTGAAGGCGCCCCCGGTGAGCGTCGCGACCCCGCCGCCGACGCCGAGGACGAGCACCGCGACCGCGCCGAGCGACGCCCCGGAGGAGACCCCGAGCAGGTACGGGTCGGCCAGCGGGTTGCGGGTGACGGTCTGCGTCACCGCCCCGACGGCCGCCAGCCCGGCGCCCACCACCGCGGCGCCGAGCACCCGGGGCAGGCGCAGCCGCCAGACGATGTGCTCGCGCAGCAGCGGCACGTCGGCGTGGGCCAGGCCCAGGCGGTCGGCCACGACGGCCCAGACCGTCGACACGGGGATGTCGGCCGGCCCGACGGTGACGGCCGCGCCGATCGACACGACCAGACCCGCCAGCAACGTGACCAGCAGCGCGACCGTGCCCACGGGACGGGCGGGCCGGCCGCGCCGGACCCCGGAGGCGGTGGCGCCGGGGTCCGCGCCGGCCCGACCGCGCACGGCGAGGCGACGGGGCACGGCGAGACGGTGGGCCACGGCGGTACGGCGCGCCACGGCGGTCAGCGGCCCGCTCCGGCGGGAAGCTGCGCCACCCCCGCGGCGAGCGCCTCGACGCCGAGCACCGCCCGCACCCCGGCGGAGGTGGACGAGAACGGGACGACGACGAACCGCTGCCCGGCCACCGCGGGCAGGTCCCTGAGGGTGGGGTGCCGGGCCAGGAACGCCTGCTTCGCGGCGGCCGGGTCCCAGGTCGCGTCGACCAGCACGATCGCGTCGGGGTCGCGCGCGACGGCGCTCTCCCAACTGGTGTCGGCCCAGCCGCCGGCGAGGTCGCCGAAGGCGTTGTCGACCCCGACCGCCGACATGATCATGTTGGGGCTGCCGCAGCAGGCGCCCACGCTCGGGGCGTCGGTGCCGGCGTCCCACCAGAGCACGGAGACGTCCCCCCGCGTGCCGTCGAGCCTGGCGGCAGCGGCGGCGATCCGGGCGCGGTGGTCGGCGATGAGCCTCTCGGCCCGCTCCGGCACCCCGAAGACGGCCGCGACGTCCCGGATCTCGGCGAACACGTCCTCGACGGTGAGCTTCCCCGGCCGGTGCTGCTTCGGGCACCCGGCGGGTGAGAGGTAGGTGCCGATACCGAGTTCCGCCAGGGCGGCCCGGTCGCCGACGCCCTCGTCGCCGAAGGCGCTGTGGAACGAGGCGTAGACGAAGTCCGGCGCCGTCTCCAGGAGTTTCTCCTTGGCCGGGTACTTTCCGGACAGCACCGGCACCGATGCGTACGCGGCGGCGTGCTCCGGCAGGATCGCGTCGTCCAGGTACGCCGTGCCGGCCATGCGGTCGGCCAGGCCGAGCGCCAGCATGATCTCGGTGGCGGGCTGGTTCAGGGTGACCGCCCGCTGGGGCGGGGCGGCGACGGTGACCGGCGTGCCGCAGTTGGTCAGGGTGGCCGGCGCGCCGGACGCCGGGGCGGGGTCGTCGTCCGTGGCGCAGGCGCCGAGCAGGACGAGGAGGACGGACAGGGGCGCGGCTACGCGCCGGGACAGGGTGGACCGCACAGCGCGTACGCGCATCGGGACCGCCTTCCAGCACCTCGTGGACGGGTCATCGCAGTGCCGTGGCCGGTCTCCTGGCTGACGGGAGGTGCGTCCGTGGCCGGCCTTCCCAGGCGTGCGACACGCCCAGTGACCTCTGACGACGAGGGCCGCGGACTTCCCGATCACAGTGGCGAGGGCCGCACCGGTCTTCCACCGGCTTCCCGAACACCACGGCAGCGTCACCCTAGCCTGCGCCCGGCCCCGAATGCCACGGTGACGAATGCCATGGAGCGGCCTTTTCGCCACTGTGGACGGTGCGACGCGCGGCGTTCACGCCCCCGGCGGCGGCGGGAGGTCGACGACCCGGGTCGCCCAGCGGGCCATCAGGGCCGGGTCGTGGGTGATCAGCAGGACCCCGGCGCCGCGCTGTCGCTGGTAGTCGGTGATGACGGCGGCGAGGTGGGCCTGGGTGGAGGCGTCGAGCATGGCGGTGGCCTCGTCGCAGAGCAGGTAGGCCGGCCGGTGCACGAGCGCCCGGGCGAGGCAGGCCCGTTGCAGCTGCCCGTCGCTGACCGCGTGCGGGCGGCGGGCGAGCAGGTCCGCGGTGAGGCCGACGAGGTCGGCCAGCTCGGCCGCGCGGGCCCTGGCCTGCTCGGCCGGTACGCCGGTGGCGCGGAGCGGTTCGGCGACGATGTCCGCGAGGCTGAGCCGCGGGTCGGTGGCGGCGCGTGGGCTCTGGAACAGGATCGCGACGCGGGTGCGGACGGCCGCCGGCAGCCGGTGGCGGACTCCGGCAACCCGGTGGCCATCGAGGGTGACGTGCCCGGCGTCGGGGGCGTGCAGCAGGGCGAGTACCCGGGCCAGGGTGGACTTGCCGCTGCCCGAGGGCCCGTGCAGCCCGACCGTCTCGCCGGGGGCGACGTGCAGGTCGACGCGGTCGAGAACGCGCTGTCGACCGTAGGCGACGGTGACCTGGTGGGCGGCGAGCGCGGTGGCGGTCGCCTCCGGTCCGACGTGTCGACGGGTGGCCGTGGTCGTGGTCATGCCGGCGCTCCGACGGGCAGCGGGTGGTGGCAGGCGACCTGGCCGGAGCCGTCCACGACCGGGGTGGGCGGCGTACGGCAGATGTCGGTGGCGCGGTCGCAGCGCGGGGCGAAGGCGCAGCCGGCGGGCAGGTCGGTGAGCATCGGCGGGTGGCCGGGCACGGGGCGGAACGCCCGCTCGGGCAGGGCGTCGAGCAGGCCGGCGGTGTAGGGGTGGGCGGGCGCGGCGAACAGCGCCTCGGTGGGCCGGCGCTCGACGACCCGGCTGGCGTACATGACGGCGACGGTGTCGGCGACGCGGCGGGCGGCGGCCAGGTCGTGGGTGATGAGCAGGACGGCGTTGCCGGCGTCGCAGCGGCGGCGCAGCAGGTCGAGGGTGTGGTCGACCAGGGGCCGGTCGAGGCCGGTGGTGGGTTCGTCGGCGAGCAGCAGCGGTGGGTCGGGGGCGAGCGCGAGGGCGGTGGCCAGGCGTTGCGCCATGCCGCCGGACAACTCGTGGGGGTAGCGGTCGAGGTCGGCGGGGTCGAGCCCGACGTCGGCGGCGACCCGCTCGGCCGCCGAGGGCGCGTCGCGGCGGGCGTGCCCGTGGGCGCGCAGGGTCTCCGCCAGCAGCCGCCGGCCGGTGCGTACGGGGGTCAGTGCGGTGGCGGGGCTCTGCGGCACCAGCCCCACCGCGCGGCCGCGTACGGCGCGGGCGAGGTGGCGCTCGGTGCAGCCGATCAGGTCGACCTGGTCCCCGCCGGGCGGGCGCAGCCGGGCGTGGCCCGTGACGGTGGCGTTGCCGGGGAGCAGGCCGAGCAGGGCGTGGGCGAGCACCGACTTGCCGCAGCCGGACTCCCCCACCACGGCCACCAGTTCGCCGGGGTGGACGGTCAGGCGCAGGTCGGTGACGGCCCGCACCACGGCGTCGCGGAGCTGGAAGCGGACGGTCAGCCCGTCGACCTCCAGCAGGGCGGGACGAGGACCGGCGGCGGTGCCGGCCGTGGTGGTGGCGGTGCCGGCGGTGCCGGGCGTGGCGTCGCCGGTGGCGGCCGTGGCGGCGCGGGGCTCGCGGGTGGTGGTCACAGGTGCAGCTCCGCTCGTACGCGCGGGTCGAGGCGGTCGCGCCACCGGCCGGTGAGGGTGGCCAGGGCCAGCGTGACGACGACGAGGAGGAGGCCGGGGACGAGGCTGGCCCACCAGGCGCCGGTGAGCAGGGACCGCTGCCCGTCGCTGATCATGTTGCCGATGGAGGCCAGGTGCGGGGGCAGGCCGAGACCGAGGAAGGACAGCGCGGTCTCGTGCCAGACGGCGTGCGGCACCATCAGCGTGGTGGCCAGGGCCAGCCGGGGCAGCACGTGCGGGAGCAGGTGCCGGGTGATCACCCGCGCGCGGCTGGCGCCGCCGGCGATCGCGGCGTCGACGAACGGCCGGGTGCGCAGGCTGAGCAGCTCGGAGCGGACGATGCGGGCGGTGGACAGCCAGTGCGTCAGCCCGATCGACACGATCACCGCGCCGAGGCTGGGGCGCAGCATCGCGACGATGAAGATGCCCAGCAGCAGGTGCGGCAGCGCCGCGATGGTGTCGACGACCCGCATCAGCACCCGGTCGACCCAGCCGCCGAGGGTGCCGGCGACCGCCCCGACGAGGCCGCCGATGACGGTGGCCACGAGCGCGGCGACCGCGCCGACGAGCAGGGAGACGCGCAGGCCGTAGAGGCTGCGGTGGGCCACGTCGCGGCCCAGGTCGTCGGTGCCGGCCGGGTGCGCGGCCGAGGGTGCGAGCCGGGTGCGCGCCAGGTCGACGGCGCTCTCGTCGAGCGGCCACAGGACGGGGGCGAGCAGGCAGGCGGCGACCGCGCCGACGAGCACGGCCCAGGCGACGGCGGCACCGGCCCGGCCGGCACGCGGCTTGGGCCGCCGGACGCGGGTGGGGCGGGCGAGGTCAGTCATCGAGGCGTACCCGGGGATCGGCGGCGGTGTAGGCGAGGTCGGTGGCCAGGTTCGCGGCCAGCACCACGACGGTGGTGGCGAGGGTGGTCGCGGCCAGCAGCGGGAAGTCGCTGCCCAGCGCGGCCTGCACCGTCACCGCGCCGAGACCGGGCAGGGAGAACACGGTCTCGACCAGGACGGCGCCCCCGATCAGCTCCGGCAGGTGGGTGCCGACGAGGGTGAGGAACGGCAGCAGCGCGGTGCGCAGGGCGTGGCCGAACAGGACGGTGCGGCCGGGCAGGCCCCGGGCCCGGGCGGCGAGGACGTGGTCGTCGCGGAGGCTCTCGGCGACGGCGTCGCGGATGAACAGGACGAACCACGGCGCCTGGGCGACCGCCAGCACCGTCACCGGCAGGACCAGGTGCCGGGCCACGTCGGCGGGATCGGTGGAGGTGGCGGTGACGTCGGTGAGCCCGCCCGCCGGCAGCCAGCCGAGGGTCAGGGCGAACAGGGCGATCGCGGCCAAACCGATCCAGAACACCGGCATGGACTGCACCGCGTACGCGCCGGCGCGCAGCGCCCGGTCGAACCAGCCGCCGCGCCGGTACGCGGCCAGGGTGCCCAGCAGCAGGCTCGCCACGAGGACGAGGGCAAGGGCGGCGCCGACGAGCAGCAGGGTCCAGCCGGCGCGGGCGGCCAGCACGGAGGTGACGGGTTCGTGCCGGCTGGTCGACCAGCCCAGGTCACCCTGGAGCAGGTTGCCCACCCAGCGGAGGTACTGCACCGGCAGCGGGTCGTCGACCCCCCAGTTGGCGCGGATCTGCGCCAGGTTCTCCTCGCTGGTGGTGAACGCCGCCGCGCCCGCGTACTGGTGGGCGGGGTCGATCGGCGAGGCCGCGCCGAGGGCGAACATGCCGACGCTGGTGGCGGCGAGGATCGGCACGGCCACCAGCAGACGCCGGCGGACCACGGCACCGGCTCCCGCCAGCCGTCGGCGGCGGGCGGGAGTGGCCGGTGCGGTCACTTCCTCGTCCAGGTGTGGATGTTCCACCAGAGGCTGTTGGCCACGTCGTGCTCGTGCGGCTCCACCCGCGGCGTCACCCCGGCGAGGCCGTCCTTCACCACGTAGGTGTGCTTGAGGTAGGTGAGGAACACCCACGGCAGGTCGGTGGCGAGCTGCTTCTGGAACGTGGCGTACGCGGCCTTGCGGGCGGCCGGGTCGGCGTTGTCGCGGGCGTCCTGCAACGCCTTGTCCACGACGGCGGACCGGTAGGAGCCGGGGTTGAAGAAGCCCTGGCCGGCGAAGTCGGAGCGGAACAGCTTGTAGGAGAGGAAGTCCGGGTCGTACGGGGTGCCGAAGCCCATGACCACCGCGTCGTGCTTCATCCGGGGGGTGATCGCGTCCCAGGTCAGGCCCTCCGGGGTGATCTCGATGCCGACCTTCTTCGCGTCGGCGGTCACCGCGAGGGCGAGTTCCTTGCGCAGGCTGTCGGTGGCCGGGTACATCAGCGCGAAGGCCGCCCGCCGGCCGTCCTTCGCGCGGATGCCGTCCGGGCCCGGCTTCCAGCCGGCGGCGTCGAGGGCGGCGGTCGCGGCGGCCGGGTCGGCGGAGGGCTTGCCGACGATCGACGGCTCCGCGAAATCCGACGACGACGGGACCGGCCCGAACGCCGGCTCACCCGCCCCGCCGAGCAGGCCGGTGACCATCGCCGCGCGGTCCACCGCCGCGTTCAGCGCCCGCCGCACCGCCGGATCGCCGGTGACCGGGTTGCCCATCGGCAGCACCACGCCCCGGTAGTCGGCGGTCGGCACCCGCTCCACCCGATGGCCGGCCAGCCCGTCGAAACCGGCGGCGAGCTTCGGCGCCAGCTCCGCCGCGTCGAACTCGCCCGCCCGCATCCGCTGCGCGCGGACGTTGTCGTCGGGTACGAACGCGACCACGACGCCGGAGTTGGCGGGCCTGCCGCCCCAGTACTTCTCGTTGGCCGCGAGCACGAGCCGGTCGCCCGGGGTCCACGACGTCACCCGGTACGGGCCGGTGCCCACCGGCCTGCGGTTGAACTCGGCCTTGTTGACGTCCTGCCCGGCCAGCGCCTTGGCCGGCACGATGCCCAGCGCCAGCCGCTGCGGGAACGGCGCGTAGGCGTACTTCAGGGAGAACACCACGGTCGACGGGTCCGGAGCGGTGACCGAGGCGAGCATGTCGAGGTCGGAGCGGAGCGTGGAGTCGACCTTCGGGTCCAGCACCGCCTGGTAGGTGAAGACCACGTCCTGGGCGGTCAGGGGGCTGCCGTCGTGGAACAGCACCCCGTCGCGCAGCTTCACGGTGACGGTCCTGCCGTCCGCCGACACGACCGGCAGCTCCCGCGCCAAGGCCGGCACCAACTGGTTGCGCGCGTCGCGTTCGACCAGCCCGTCGAAGATCAGCGAGCCGCCGTCGACCCCGTAGTTGAGCACGGGGTTCAACGCCTCCGGCTCTCCCGCCGTCGCCACGACGAGGGTGTCGGCCGCGCCGGGGCCCGTCGACGTGCTCGTCGGGGACGAGCAGCCCGCCACGGCCAGGACAGCGCCGGCGGCCATCGCCGCCACTCGCACGGACACCGGCGTACCCATCACATGCTCCCCGGTCTGTTCGTCGCACGACCCCGGCGTTCGCCGCGCCGAGGCCCTGAGGTGGGCCGACCGTCCCGCGGCCGATGGCGTGCGGCGTGGCCGGCGGCGGGCCGGATCAGTGCCGCGCGGCGGGGACCTCCCGCCGCGCGGTCAGATGATCTCCGGCGCCACTGCCGCAAGCATTCCGCAATTGCCAGACATGTGCAAGAAGCGGCCCGGGAACGGCCCTCCGTCCGTGGCGGGGCGCTCCCGGGCATCCGCCGGGTCGCCGGGTGGGCGTCGCCGGTGGTTCAGCCGATCGGCGGGGCCGTCACCCGGCGCTGCCGGGCGCGCTCGGCGGGCAGAGGAGCCGGTCCAGCAGGGGCAGCCGGAGGACGTCCAGACAGAGGTCGACCACGGCGGGCTCCGACGCCGGCGGCGCGGTGGTCGGGGCCGGTGCCGGGGCGACCGGCGCCGTGGCCGTCGGCGCCGTGGCGGCCGGGGGCGGGGCGACCGGCGGGGCCGGGACGGGGGCCGGCGGCGGGGCGGGCGCCGGGCCCCTCGCCGGGGCGGCCGGCGGAACGGAGCCGCCCGTGCTCACCACGTCCTGCCGCACGACCGGCACCCGCGCTCCGGCGGCGACGCGGGTCCGGGGAACCGCCGTCCCGCCGGCGTCCGGCCCGACCCCCTCCGGCACCACCGGTTCCTCGGCAGTGGTCGTGGTGACGGTCGGCACCACCGTCACGGCGGGAAGGCTCCCGGCGCCGTCCGCCCGGTACGACGGGCCGGGCTGCTCCGACCCGAACGGGCCGGCGGTCAGCATCGCGTACGCCAGCGTGGCGACGGCGGCGGCGAGCGCCGTCCGGCGATCGGGGCGCAGCGCGGTCAGCGGGGCCCGGTCCGGCGCGGCCGGCGGCGGCGGGACCGGCCGCGCGTGCTGGTGGGCGGCCAGCAGGGCGTCGAGCTGCGCGGCGACGGCGGCGCGTTCCCCGGTGGCGACGGCGAGGGCGAGCGTGAGATAGAAGCGGAAGTTCACCGTGGCGGTGGTCGGCACCCGCAGCCCGGCGAGCCGACCGCCGTCGGTGGTGTGCAGCAGGGTGAGCGGGACGTCGGGGTGGTGCGCGGCCCCGAGCATGTCCGCGTACGCCCACTCGCGCCGCCCCCCACGGCCGGCGAAGGCCACCCGGCGGTTGGTCACGACAGCCGGGCCCGCGTCGACGACCCGGAGCCCCTTCGGCAGCGCGCGGCCCGTCGCCGCGACCTCGGCCGTGGCGACCGTCAGCCCCGGCGCGGGCAGCCCGGGCACGTGCCGGGCCTCCGCCTCGACCAGCTCCGCGGCCGGCAGCACCCGGAACACGACCTCGTCGTCGTCGAGGTCCACCGGCAGGCCGGTACGCGGCTGCGCGTACCCGAGGAAACCGGCGGCCTCGATCCGCAGCCGGATCAGGTGGTCGTGGCGCCGGCGCCAGCCCTCGACCTCGGCGTCGTACGCGCGGGACCGCCGCCCGCTCTCGCGTTCCGCCCACCTGACCCGCCAGGCCGGGCAGGCTGCCGCCGGGATCGCGATGTTGGTGCGTGGTTCCACCGTCACGCCGGGTACAACCGCCCGGCTTCCGTCCAGGACACGTGCGATGATCGATACTTCCCATTGTTCCGATAGATGGCGGTGTGTGAAACGCAGGGATCCGCCGCCTGCCGAGGTCGGCCCGGTGACCATTGGCCGATCTTCCGCACGCAGCGGATGCAACCCGTCCGCTCTGCCGCTGGTCCGTGTAGTAGAGGCGGCAGAAGGAGAGCGGATGGACGGCGTGACGGCGGTGCACGAGGCATACCGGGCGCACTACCGCCGGCTGGTGGGTCAGGTGTACGCGTTGACGGGCAGCCTGCCCGAGGCGCAGGACGTGGTGCACGAGGCGTTCGCGCGGGCGTTGGCTCGGCCCGCGCGCTTCCTCTCCGTGAACGACCCGGAGACCTGGCTGCGGACGGTCGCGATGAACCTGGCGCGGACCCGGCACTGGCGGCAGCGGTTCCTCGACCGGCTGATCCGCAGCGGCCGGGCCGGGCCGCCCGACGACCATCCCGGGCTCTCGCCCGACCGGGTCGCGCTGATGGCCGCGCTGCGCAAGCTCCCTCGCCCGACCCGCGAGGCGGTGGTCCTGCACCACCTGGCCGACCTGCCGGTGGTGGAGGTGGCGGCGGCGCTGGACGTGCCCGTGGGCACTGTCAAGGCCCGCCTCTCCCGGGGCCGGGCCGCGCTCGCCCGGCACCTGACCGACGAAACCATCAGCGACGAGAGGACGGTGCGGTATGCCTGAGCCGGACTTCCACGGACTCCGCGACGAGGTCGACCGGCTCGTGCGGCAGCCCGAATTCGACACCGTGCGGCAGCGGGCCGGCCGGCTGCGGACGCGGGCCCGGGTCGTGGCGGCTACCGGCGCGCTCGGGGCGCTGGTCGCCCTCGCACTCGGTGCGGCTTCCGTGCTGCCGTTCCTGCGGACGCCTGTCGCCCCGGCGGCGGGCGAGTCCCGCGTGCTGTGGGCCGGTGGCGGCGACCGAACCCGCCTGTACGCGGTGCTGGTCGACTGTGCGACCTGCCCGCAGCGCCTGGTCGCCTCGACGGACGGGGGACGCAGCTGGGACCGCCGCGCGGATTTCCCTTCCAGCGGTGACGACCCGGTCACCGTGACCGTGCTCGGCCCGGAGTTCCTGGTGGCGCAGGTCCCGGTGGGACCGGCCGGTAAGGGCGGAGGCGAGACCGTCCGGCGAATCAGCACCGACGGCGGCGCGACCTGGCGGGACGCCGACCCGGGCGGCACGCCGCGCGCCGCGGCCGTGCCGGGCACCCGGCTCTGGGGCTGCCTGATCCACGTTCCGCAGGGCTGCGACATTCTGGTGCCCGATCCGGGGAGCGCCGCCGTCGTGCCGCTGGCGACGCAGCCACCGCTGGACGCGGCCGTGCCCGTCGACGCGCCACCATCGGCCGGACACTGGGTACGCGGCTGTGATCCGGCGACCGGGCGGAGAGCCGTCGCGGTGAGCAGCAATGGCGGCCGGAGCTGGCAGAAGATGGTCTTCGACCGGGAACCGGAGGCCGACCGTCCGGTCGACTGCGCGTTCGACCTCGCCACCACCGACGGCAGGACGGTGTTCGCGACGCTGTCCGACGAGCAGGGCGTCCCGCGCCGGGTCTACCGCAGCGTCGACGGCGGTGTCACCTGGCAGGCGAAGGATCCGCGACTGCCGGATGGCTGGGTCGTGCAGGCCGGTTCGACGGTCACCGTGGACGGAACCCACGTCCTGCTCGCTCAGCTCGAGTCCCGGTTCGGGCTACTGACCAGCCGGGACGGACGGACCTACGCGCCACTGGCGGTCGACGGGCCGGTGCACCACGACGCGCCGCGGGCCGTGGCCCCGGACCGCTGGATCCGCCACGACGACCAGACGGTGTACCTGTCCGACGACGGCCTTCACTGGCGACCGCTGGACCTCGGCTGAGACCCGGGACGGGCAGCAGGCGGCTCGTCACCGCCGGGAGACGGCTAGTCGGCGACGACCAGCGCCTGCGGGGCGGCGGCCTTCATCCGGGTACGCGGCCACTTGAGCTGGATGCGGTCTCCGCCTCGCAGCGCTCGACGACAGCCAGCAGTTCCTCGTCCCGGGCGCCGTAGGCGGCCTGGCCGACGACGGTCCAGGCGATGTCCCGGTGTGCCGTGCGGCACACACGACCCGGTGCGCTGATCGACCCGCTCCCGGCTTGAGCCTGGCGGGGACGGGGTACCACCCCTCCATGGGTCAGCTCAGCAGCTCGCCACCCCCGCCGCAGGCCGTCGAGCTGCGGCGGTGGACGTTGTCCGAGGGGGCGGACCTGCGCGGCCTGCGGGCGTCCCTGCACGAGGAGCTGACCGGCGACGTGCTCGGCGAGGGCGAGGCCCTGGAGGAGGTCCCCGAGCTGGTCGTGCTGATCGCCACGGAACTCGCCACGAACGCCCTGCGCCACGGGAGACCGCCGACCATCGTCCGGCTGCTCGCCACCGACGACCACCTCGTCCTCGACGTCGCCGACCACGACCTCGGTTCCCTGCCGGAACTCGCCGACACGCAGCCCGAGGATGCCGGCGGGCGCGGTCTGCAACTCGCCCGCGCCCTGTCCCTCGACGTCGGCTGGTACGCCACCGGGACCACCAAGAACATCTGGGCGTCCTTCCCCCGCACCGCCCGGCTGGGCGGCGCGCGGCACGCCTGACCGGCTGGCCGCCCGCACCGGCCGGGCACATCCGGGCCCCTGGCCCCCGTCTCCCGACGACCTACACTGGTTGCCGTGGGGCAATCAGTGTGATCACCGAAGAGCGGCGGCCGGCGCCGCAGGGGCACCTCTGCTGGGCGTACGAGGACCTGGGGTCGCTCGCCGCCCAGGCGGAGCGCTACCTGCTCGCGGGCCTCGCCGCCGGCGAACGCGTCTGGTACGTCACGCCGCACCCCGCGGACGCGGTGGCCGACCGGCTGCACCGCCTGCCGGTCTTCGCCGCCGCCGTGCGCCGGGGCGCCGCCGCCGTGGTCCCCCTGTTCTCGACCTACTCGCACGGCCACGTCGTCGACCCGCCGACGCAGGTCGCCGCCTACACGGCCGCCACCGACGAGGCGCTCGCCGCCGGGCACACCGGGCTGCGCGTGGCCGCGGAGGCCACCGAGCTGGTCCGCACCCCGGCCCAGCTGGAGAGCTTCACCCGCTACGAGCACCTCGTCGACCGCTACATGCGCACCCGACCGTTCTCGGCCATGTGCGCCTACCACCGGCCCGGGCTGGGCGACCGGGCGGTCGCCGAGCTGGCCTGCATGCACCCGGCCAGCAACGTCGACGACGTGCTGTTCCGGTTGTACGCCGTCGCGCCCGCCGACGGGCACGCCGCGCTGGCCGGCGAGCTGGACCTGTCCAACCACGAGCTGTTCCGCGCCGCCCTGGACCGCGCCGACCTGCGCCCCACCGACGGTGAGCTCGTGCTGTCCGCGGCCGGGCTGCGCTTCCTCGACCACCGCGCCCTGACCCACCTCGCCGAGTACGCGCGCCGCCGCGGCGCGACCGCCGTGCTGCGCACCTCCCGCTCGGCGGCGGCCCGGCTGGTCGACCTGCTGGACCTGCCGGGCATCCGGGTGGAGGTCGCGCGATGAGGACCGGCGCGGCCGCCCAGCACCACGGCTACTACCACGAGGCCGTCCGGTACGACTCCGACGACGAACTGCTCGCCGTGGTGGTGCCGTTCCTGCTCGGCGGCGTCGACGCGGGCGAGCCCACCTACGTGGCCCTGGGCGAGCGCACCGGCGCGCTGGTCCGCTCGGCGCTGCCCGCCGGCCGCGGGGTGGAGTTCCTGGCCGGCGGCGACGTCTACGCCCGGCCCGCCTCCGCCATCCGGTCCTACCGTGAACTCCTCGCGGCACAGGTGGCCGCCGGCGCCCGGCAGATCCGGATCCTCGGCGAGGTGCCCCCGGCCGCGTTCGACGCGACGTGGGACTGGTGGGCCCGGTACGAGTCGGCGATCAACCACGCCTACGACGACTTCCCGCTGTGGAGCATGTGCGCGTACGACACCCGGTGCACGCCGCCGGAGGTGCTGGCGGACGTGGCCCGCACGCATCCCCGGTTCGCGACCGCCGACGGCCGGCACGTGCCGAGCACGACCTGGACGTCGCCGACGGATTACCTGCGGGAGACCCGGCCGGTCGTGCCCGACCCCCTCCAGGTGGAGCCGCCGGTCGTCGAGCTGACCGACCCGACGGCGGCCGAGGCACGCGCCGCCGTGCACAAGGCCGACCGGGGCCAGGTGTCGGCCGACGACGTGGACGATCTCGTCGTCGCGGTCAGCGAGATCGTCACCAACGCGCTGCGCCACGGCCGGCCGCCGGTCCTGCTACGCGTCTGGTCCGGCGACGACCGCATCGTGGCGACGGTCCGCGACGGCGGCGACGGGCCGGGGGACCCGTACTGCGGGCTGCTTCCCGCGTCCGGCGGCGCCCCGGGCGGGCTGGGCCTGTGGATCACCTACCAGTCGTGCAGCCACGTGACCTGGCACCGCGACGGCGAGGGCTTCACGCTCCGGCTGACGGCCGGGAACCCGCACGCCGCCCACTGATCCACCGGTGCCCTGCCGGCCGCGGCGTCACCGCCCCCAGGGCTCGGCCGGTCGGCAGTCACCGCCGGGCCGGCCGTACACCACGGCGCCGGCGGGGTCGACGTAGCAGTGGTCGAACTCGTCCGAGGGCTGGAACAACCGGCGGCGGTCGATCTCGGTGCCGGCGGCGTCGTAGCTCACCAGCTGCGCCCCGTCCTCGTCGAGGTCGGCCCCGACCGTCATGAGGGCGAAGATGCCACCGGAGATCCGGGCGGCGGTGGTCTTCCCGTCGCCGTGTTCCAGCACCAGGCGGGCGACCCGGGAGCTGACCCGGCCGCTGACCGTCACGTCGCCACCGGACCGCTCCGCGGAGGTGAGCAGGAGCCGTTGCACCGGGCCGGGCAGCAGGTCGTGCGACGGCCAGCGGTCGACGGAGCGCGCGCCCGACACCTCCGCGCCCGCCGACCGGTCGACCTCGCAGGTCACGTAGCCCGTGTCGGTCAGGAAGAACACGACCGCGCCGTCGCCCCGCTCGGCCGCCATCGCCAGATCGGCCATGGTCGGCTGCACCCGGCCGTCCTGCGGGCCCCACTCCAGGCACTGCCGCGCGGCGGCCCGCAGGGTGGGCGACAACTCGCCGTACCCCATCGCCAGCACCTCCACCGTCTCGGCGTCGGAGGGCGCCCGTACGGCGAACCCGGCCGCGACCACCGCCAGCGCGGTCGCACCCACCGCGAGCCGCAGGCGGACCCGTCCGGTCGCCGGGCGGCGGACCGCACGGAGGACGTCCGCCCGCATCCGGTCCGCCACCCGGGGCGGCAGGTCCCGCTCGCCGGGCGGCTCGAGGGTCTTCGTCATCACTGTTCCTCCTCGTTCTCGTCGGTGACCAGCCGCGCCAGCCGTTTCCGGGCGCGGCTGACCCGGGACCGGACGGCGACCTCGCTGACGCCGAGGGCCGCCGCCGCGTCCGCGTACGGCACCCCCGACCAGAGGCAGAGCGCGACGGCCTCCCGCTCCGCCCGGGGCAGCCGCCGGGCGGCGGCCAGGATCGCGCTCATCCGCCGCTCGTCGTCCAGCCGCTGCGCGACCTCCTCCGCCGGGTCGTCCACCGCCTGCCGGTCGACCGGCAGGCGGCGCAGCAGCGCCGCCCACCGTCGCGCCGACCGCCACTCGGTACGTACGGCGTTGCTCGCCACCACCAGCAGCCAGGGCAGCACCGACCCGTCCACCAGGCGTGCCGCGTCCCTCCTGCGCCAGGCGACCAGGAAGGTGGCCTGGGTGATGTCCTCCGCCGTGCACCAGGAGCCGGTCAGCCGGAAGGCGTGGTTGTAGACCGCACGCGAGTGGCGGTCGAAGAGCCGCCCGAACGCGCCCTCGTCGCCTGCGGCGACGGCCGGCCAGAGTTCCTCGTCGCAGGCCCGTGTCTCGGTCTTCACACCCCACTATGGCCGGGTCGCCCGGTGTTGTTGCGGCAGCCGCCACCCGAGCCGCCCGCCGGCACCCGGACCCGTGGCCCGGCGGGCGGTGGCACCCGTCACGACCGGCGGACGGCGGGCAGGCGCGAGGGTACGTTCGGCGGGCAGGCGACGATCGTTTCGGGCGCGCCGGAGCAGACCCCAGGAGGACGCGGCCGTGCCGGACGCCGAGGAACTGATCAGCGACGCCCTCGCGGCGGTACGCGGCACCGACGTACGCCTCGCGGAGCGGCAGTTGGACCGGCTGATGATCGGCACCGGCGCGGCGGACGGCGCGGCGGCCGTCGACGCCGCGCTCCTGCGCCGCCTGGTCCGCGGGGTCGGCCGGTTGGTGCCGCGCGGCTGGCAGCCGGTGGACCTGGCCCGGCTCGCCACCCGCCGGCTCGGTGCCCGGTCGGCCGGGCTGGTGACCGACGCGCTCGCGGCGCACCGCCGCGACCTGACCGGGCCGGTGCCTCCGTGGTGGGACGACCAGCTCCGCGATCTCGGCGCGCGGGTGTGGTGGGACGCCGACGAGGGCCACCTGGCCGCGTGGTCGGCCCGCGCCGGGTGGGACCGGTTCACCGCGCTACGCGCGGCGGTCGACGCGTTGGCCCTGGTCGACGGGCTCCCGCCGGTCGCCGTGCTGCGCCCGCCGCCTGGCGTCACCGGGGCGGTCGCCGCGCGCGGCGGGTCCGGCGGCGGGTCGCGGATGCTCGACCGGGTGCGGGCGCTGCTGGCCAAGGCGGAGTCGACGACCTACCCGGCCGAGGCGGAGGCGCTGACCGGCAAGGCCCAGGAGCTGATCGCCCGGCACAGCATCGACCAGGCGCTGCTGGCGGGCGTCGCCGAGCGCGCCGACCAGCCCGGCGGGGTGCGTCTCGGCACCGACCCCCCGTACGCGGGCGCCAAGGCGCTGCTGGTGCAGGAGGTGGCGGCGGCGAACCGCTGCGAGGCGGTCTGGTCCGACGATCTGGGCTTCACCACCGTGCTGGGCTGGCCGGCCGACCTGGAGGCGGTCGAGCTGCTCTACACCTCGCTGCTGGTGCAGGCCACCGCCGCGATGCTGCGCGGCCGGGGCGAGCGACGGGCCAGGGGCGCCGGCCGCCGCACCCGGGACTACGACGAGTCGTTCCTCAACGCCTTCGCGCTGCGGATCGGCGAGCGGCTGCGGGCGGCCACCGAGGACGCGGACCGGCAGGCGGCCACCGAGGCCGGGCCGGAGCGGCTGCTGCCGGTGCTCGCCACCCGCGCCGAGGCGGTGCGCGAACGCCTCGACACACTCTTTCCCGGCGTCACCCGGGCCCGGCTCACCGTCCGCGACGCCGACGGTTGGTCGTCCGGCACCTCCGCCGCCGACCGCGCCTCGCTCGGCGGCGGCCCCAGCCCGAAGCGCCAGGTACGCGGCCGGCGCTGAGAATCTTCCCGCACCGCTGTCGGATCCGGCGGGTCGGCTCCGACCCTTCACCGGAGACGCGTCACCATGGGCGCGGCCGAGCCGACGAGGAGCACCCGATGAAGTACATGCTGCTGATCTGGAACCGTCCCGGGTTCGTCGAGGAGCTGTCGGAGCAGGAACGCACCGCGCTCTTCGGCGAGGTCGACGAGATCATGCGCGAGCTGACGGAGTCCGGCGAGCTGGTCGGCGGCCAGGCGCTGGCCGACCCGTCGCAGGCGCGTACGGTCCGGCTGGCCGGTGACCGGCCGGAGGTGACCGACGGGCCGTTCATGGAGAGCAAGGAGCAGTTCGCCGGCTACCTGATGGTCGACTGTGACGGCCCCGAGCGGGCCGCCGAGATCGCCAGCCGCTGGCCGGACGTGCGGCTGGGCTTCGGCGCGCTGGAGGTGCGGGCGGTCATGAACGAGGCCGGGACGGACATGTGAGCGGACGGCACGTCGAGGACCTGCTGCGCGACCTGGCGCCGCAGGTCCTCGGCCTGCTCGTCCGCCGGCACGGCCAGTTCGACGCGGCCGAGGACGCCGTGCAGGAGGCGCTGCTCGCCGCCGCCATGCAGTGGCCGGAGCAGGGCGTGCCGGACAACCCCCGGGCCTGGCTGCTCACCGTCGCCGGCCGCCGGTTGACCGACGAGTGGCGCAGCGAGCGGGCCCGCCGGGACCGGGAGGTCGCGGTGGCCGTCCGCGAGCCGGCGTACGCGACGGTCGCGCCCGCGGCCGACGAGGAGCCGCCGGCCGGGGACGACACCCTGACCCTGCTGTTCCTCTGCTGCCACCCGGCGCTGGCCCGGTCCGCGCAGGTCGCGCTGACGCTGCGCGCGGTCGGCGGCCTGACCACCGCGCAGATCGCCAGGGCACACCTGGTGCCCGAGGCGACCATGAGCCAGCGCATCCGCCGGGCCAAGCAGCGGATCGAGGCTGCCGGGGCCCGGTTCCACATGCCCTCGGCCGGGGATCGGGACGAGCGGCTGCGGGCCGTGCTCCAGGTGCTCTACCTGATCTTCAACGAGGGCTACACCGCCTCCGGCGGGCCGGACCTGCACCGGGCCGACCTGACCGCCGAGGCGATCCGGTTGGCCCGCACGCTGCACCGGCTGCTCCCCGACGACGGCGAGGTGAGCGGGCTGCTGGCGCTGATGCTGCTCACCGACTCGCACCGGGCGGCCCGGACCGGGCCGGCCGGCGAGCTGGTCCCGCTCGCCGAGCAGGACCGCGACCGCTGGGACGCCGCCGCCATCGCGGAGGGGATCGCCCTGGTGACCGAGGCTCTGACGTGGTCGCCGCCCGGCCCGTACCAGCTCCAGGCGGCGATCGCCGCGGTGCACGCCGAGGCGTCGTCGGCGGAGCTGACGGACTGGCCGCAGATCCTGGCGCTCTACCGGCTGCTCGCCCGAATCGCCCCGAACCCGATGATCACCCTCAACCAGGCGGTCGCGGTGGCCATGGTGGACGGTCCCCGCGCCGGTCTGGCCCTGCTCGCCCCGCTCGACGCCGACGACCGCACCGCCGGGCACCACCGGCTGGCCGCCGTCCGCGGCCACCTGCTGGAGCTGGCCGGCGAGCCGCAGGCGGCGCGGGCGGCGTACCTGGCGGCGGCCCGGGGCACGACGAGCCTGCCGGAGCAGCGCTACCTGGAGCTGCGCGCCGCCCGGCTGGCGACACCGACGAGTCCCGGCGTGCCCGGCCGAGAGCCGCGCTGACGGGCGCGCCGGCCGGCGTGCGGCACGGGGGCTCCGCCGCCGCCCAGCCGTGGCTGGCCGACCACCGGGTCATGGAGACCGTGCTCGTGCCCGGCACCGGCCTGGTCGAGCTGTGCCTGCGCGCCG
>NZ_JBFAVI010000018.1:42913-70982 GCF_040679695.1 Micromonospora sp. NPDC052213 | reverse complement strand
GGAAGACGACGATGTCGCGGCGGTAGGGCCGCGGGAAGGCCACGATCCGGCGGGCCACGCCGCGCTTGAGCCGGTGTGACCGCCGCGGCGGTCAGGCGATCGGCAGGTGGCGCAGGTGCCGGCGGCGGCGCAGCCGGACGCTGAACACGGCCGCCACGGTGACGATCAGCAACGCGGTGACGGCCAGCCCGTGCAGCGACCCCCGGGTCAGGTAGCCGGAGTCCGTGTGGTCCACCGCCCAGGTGGCGATCTCCCGGCTGGACCAGAACGGGGTGAGCTTCGCGCCCGTGCCGGCCGGGTCGATCAGCATCTGCACCGCCACGACGGTGAGCAGCAGCAGCGTCCCCTCCAGCTCGCGGGGGAGCAGGGCGCCGATCAGCATTCCGAACGGCGCGGCCACCCCCACGCAGCAGAGCATCGCGACGGCCACCCCACCGTGCCGCAGGTCGGGCGCGTCGACCACGGTGAGCACGAAGAACGGCACGGAGATGAGGAGCCCCGCCACCCACAGGCCGAGCATCCGGCCCAGGTAGAGGTGGTGCGGGCGGTAGCCGGCCAGCCGCAGCCGGGGCTCCAGCTCGCGGGCCGCGCCGGTGGCGAAGAGCGCGGCGGTGCTGACCGCCCAGCTGATGCCGAGCAGCAGCGAGCGCACCGACTGTCCGATGTAGGAGTCGCGCCGGATCAGCCAGAAGGCCAACGGCATCAGCAGCAGGAGCAGGAGCACGCCCCGCCGGCGCAGCAGCTCCCGCAGGGTCATCTCGGCGACGGTGACGAGGCGGTTCACGGACGCCCTCCCTGGGTGGCCGGGGTCAGGTCGAGCACGAGGTCGACCCGGTCGAGCTGGTTGAGCAGGTGGGTCACCACGACGATCGCCCGCCCCTCGTCGCGCAGCCGGGCGAGCTGGTCCCAGAAGTTGACGTACGTGCCCTGGTCGAAGCCCTGGTAGGGCTCGTCGAGCAGCAGCACGTCCGGCTCGGCGAGGGTGGACATGGTGAGGTTCAGCTTCTGCCGGGTGCCGCCGGAGAGGTGCCGGGCGAGGACGTCGCGGTCGGCGTCCCAGCCGAGCTGGTGGGCCGCCGCCCGGCCGGCGCGACGGGCCGGCCCCCGGGCCACGCCCCGGCCGGCACCGACCAGCACGAAGTGCTCGTCCGGCAGCAGGAAGTCGGCGGTGCCGCCCTGCTGGGGGCAGTAGCCGAGCCGGCCGGAGACGGTCACGTCCCCGGCGTCGGGGGAGACCAGCCCGGCGCAGACGCGCAGGAAGGTGCTCTTGCCGCAGCCGTTCGCCCCGACCACGGCCGCGATCTGCCCCGCCCGGACGGTCAGCGACGCGTCGCGCAGCACGGTGCGTCGCCCGTACCGCTTGGTGATGGCCCGGGCGTGCAGCCGGACCGGGCCGGGACGCGGGTTGGGCGAGGTGCCGATGCTCTCCACGATCGCGGCGGCGTAGTCCTGCGGCCGGCCGAGGACGACCCACGGGTCGCCTCCGCTGTCGCGCAGGTGCGTGGCGGCCTCGGCGACCACGTGCCGGGCGGCGTCCACCCGGACCCGGCGTCGGTCCAGCTCGGCCGCGAACGCCCGCAGCCACTCGTCGGCGTTCATCCGTCGACCCCCTTTCTGACGATGTCGTTCACCGGGGCGACGAACGCGAGCCACGCGCTGCCGCCCTGGCGCAGCGCCGCCCACCCGCTGTCGGTGAGCCGGTAGTACTTGCGCGCGGGCCCGGACGCGCCCTCCCGCCACTCGGCGGTGACCAGGCCGGTGCGTTGCAGGCGCAGCAGCACCGGATAGAGCGTGCCGCCCTGGATGGGCCCGATGCCGGCGGTGTCGAGGGCGTGCGCGAGCTGGTAGCCGTAGGACTCGCCCTCCCGCAGCAGGGCCAGGACGCAGAGGTCGAGCACCCCGCGCAGCCACTGCCCGCGCCGGTCGGATTCCATCCCGGCAACATAGCGACACCACCTAGATGGCGCAACTACCTAGCGGGCGGCACGGTTCCCCGCGCACGGGGAACCGGGGGCGCGTCAGACGGCGGTGACGTCGGAGACCACGACGGTGACGTTGTCCGGCGCGCCGGCCTGGTGGGCGAGCTTGACGAGCTGCTCGCCGCACTGCTGGCGGTCGGCGTACGTGCTCAGCGCCGCGGCGATCGTGGCGTCCTCGACGTAGTCGGACAGGCCGTCGCTGCACAGCAGCAGCCGGTCGCCGGCGGCCACGGTCAGCATCCCGATCGCGGGCGGCGTGTCCGCACCCTGCACCGCCCGGGTCACCAGCGACCGCTGCGGGTGGTGGCGTGCCTGCTCCGGCGAGAGCGCCCCCTGGTCGACCAGCGCCTGGACGAAGGTGTCGTCCCGGGTGAGCTGGGTGAGCTGGGCGTCGCGCAGCAGGTAGCAGCGGGAGTCGCCGACCTGGGCCAGCACCAGCGCGTCCCCGGCGAGCAGGGCGGCGGTGAGCGTCGTACCCATGCCGTCACGGGCCGGGTCGACGGTGATGGCGGCGTGGATGCGCCGGTTGGCGGTGCTCACCACGGCCCGCAGCGCGTCGGCGGCCTCGTCGGGGGTGGTCGGCGGGCTCAGCTCGTCGAGGATGCGGATGACGATCTCGCTCGCCACCTCGCCCGCGGGCAGGCCGCCCATGCCGTCCGCGACCGCGACGAGGCGGTCACCGGCGAGGGCGGAGTCCTCGTTGTTGGTGCGGACCAGGCCGATGTCGTTGAGGATGGCCGAGCGGAGGATCAGCGTCATGGGTCAAGCTTGCCAAGAACACCCTGCCGCCGTCTCTACGCACTACTGCGTAGGGTGTGGGAATGATGCCGGTGTCCATGGTCGGGCGCGCCGGTGAGCTGGCCGAGCTCGACCGGGCGTGGTCCACCGTGGTCGATTCCCGGCGCTCCGCGCCGGCCGTCGCGGTGATCACCGGTGAGGCCGGGGTGGGCAAGTCGCTGCTGGTCGCGGCCGCCCTGGACGCCTTCGCCCCGCGCCCGGCGGTGGTGCTCTCCGGCGCGGCCCGGGTGCACAGCCCCGCCCCGTACGACTGGCTGGCCGCCGTTCTCACCGGTCGGGACACGAGCGGGCTCGACCTGCCGCCGGACGCGCTGGCCTGGCTGGCCCAGCAGCCCACCGCGCCGCGCGAGCGCTACGCGCCGGGCACCCTGCTCCGGCTCGCGGTGCGGGTCGTCCGGCTGTTGGTCGGCGCCGGCCCGGCCGTGCTGGTGGTGGAGGACCTGCACGCCCTCGACCCGGCCAGCCTGAACCTGGTCGGCGAGCTGGCCACCGCCGCCGACCTGCCGGCGCTGCTGGTGGTGGCCACCCGGCCCGCCGCCGACGCGGTCGCGCCGGACCTCGCGGTCCGCGCGCTGGCCCGGCTCTGCGGCGTCCGGGGCGCCGTCCGCCAACACCTCGGGCCGCTGCTCCCGGCCGAGGTCGCCGAGGTGCTGACCCAGGTGTACGCCGAACCGCGCCCGTCCGGTCGCCTGGCGCGCGCGGTCTGGCGGCGCACCGGCGGCAACCCGTACGCGCTGACCGAACTGCTCGCCGCGCACGCCGGCCAGGGGCCCGAGGCGTTGCTCCGCCCGCCGCCGCAGGCACCGCCGGCCCGGTCGACGGTGGCGGCCCGGTCGTCGGCGGCTGCGGCCCGGCCCACGGCGGCCCGGTCGGCGCCAGCGCGGTCGGCGGCGGTGGCGCCCCGGCCGGCCGACCCGGTCGACGCCGAGCTGACCGGGCGGGAGATCGAGGTGCTGGGCTGCCTGGTCGCCGGGATGTCCAACAAGCAGGCGGCGCGGGCGCTCGGCATCTCGGTGCGGACGGTCACCGTGCACGTGTCCAACCTGCTGCGCAAGACCGGGTCGGCGTCGCGTACGGAGGCGGCGATCTGGGCGGTGCGGCGGCGGTTGCCGGCGCCGACGCCGGTCGACGGCTGAGCCGCCCCGCGCGACCGGACCGCCGGGCCGGCCGCCCCCACCGCGCGTGGCCGGACCGTTGAGCCGCCGCGCCCGACCCCGTCGTCGGCCGGCCGCCCCGGCGTCGTCGGTGGTGCGGGGTCAGCGGCGGGGATAGCGGAGCAGGAGGCTGGCGGCGACCTCCTCGTCGCCGACGGCGGCGTACACGTGCGGCACGTCCGACGTCCAGCGCAGGTGCTCGCCGGCGGCGGCCGTCAGCGGCGCGTCCACCGGGCCGGCGCGCAGCACGCCCGCGAAGACGGTGACGTGCTCGGTGACGCCCGGCTGGTGCGCGGGGGAGAGCTGCTCCGGGCCGGGCGCGACCAGCATCCGGTACAGCTCGTAGGTGGCGTCGGTGTCCTCGAAGACCTCCAGCAGGATGGCGGTGACCGCCGCGCCGCGGACGGTCGGTCCGGCGGCCGGGCCCGAGAGCACGGCCGTCAGCGGCACGCCGAGCTGCGCCGTGATCGCGTAGAGCGTCTCCAGAGTCGGGTTGCGGGTGCCGTTCTCCAGCCCGGAGAGCGTCGCCTTTCCCACCCCGGCCAGCCGGGCGAGGGTCGACAGGGACATGCCCCGTTCCTCGCGCAGCGCGCGTACCCGGCGGCCGACGGCGTCGGCTCCCGGATCGGGGTGCGGTGGGCGGGCTGGTGAGAGATGCGGCACCCCGCTATCGTGCTACAGGTTCTTGTTCCGTAACCGGAACGATCGGGGCGGGGGATGGCGGGACGGACGCAACCGTTGCTGGCGGGCGTGGTGACCGCGCTGGTGGGGTTCGCCAGCTCGTTCACCGTGGTGCTGGCCGGCCTGCGGGCCGTCGGCGCCACCGACGCGCAGGCCGCCTCCGGGCTGCTCGCGGTCTGCGTCGCGTCCGGGGTCTCCGCCGTCTGGCTGGGCCTGCGGCACCGGATCCCGATGAGCGTCGCCTGGTCCACCCCGGGCGCGGCGCTGCTGGTCGCCACCGGCCCGGTGCCCGGCGGGTGGCCCGTCGCCGTCGGGGCGTTCCTCGTCTCGGGCGTGCTGATCGTGGCCGCCGGGCTGTTCCCGGCACTCGGTCGGGCCGTCGCGGCGATCCCCCGGCCGATCGCGGGCGCCATGCTGGCCGGCGTCCTGCTGCCGCTGTGCACCGCCCCGGTCCGCGCGCTGGTCGAGGTGCCCCGGCTGGCCGCGCCCGTGGTGCTGGCCTGGCTGCTGCTGCACCGGTTCGCGCGCCGCTGGGCGGTGCCGGGCGCGCTGGTCGTGGCGGTGGCGGCGATCGCGCTGACCGCCCCGGTCGCCGGCCTCGGCGGCGCGCGGCTGCTGCCCGCCGTCGAGCTGACCGCGCCGGCCTGGAGCGTCCCCGCCCTGGTCGGCCTGGCGCTGCCGCTCTTCCTGGTCACCATGGCCGCGCAGAACGTGCCCGGGATGGCGGTGCTGGTCGGCTACGGCTACCGGCCGCCGTTCGGGGCCGCGCTCCGGGCGACCGGGCTGACCAGCCTGGCCGCCGCGCCCGCCGGCGGGCACGCGGTCAACCTCGCGGCCATCACCGCCGCGCTGGCCGCCGGCCCGGACGCCCACCCCGACCCGGACCGGCGCTGGATCGCCTCGGTCACCGCCGGCACGGGACTGGCCCTGCTCGGCCTGGGCGCCGGGGCGGCCACCGCGTTGATCGCGCTCGCCCCGCCGGTGCTGATCGAGGCGGTGGCCGGGCTGGCGCTGCTCGGCGCGCTGGCCACCGCGCTCACCTCGGCGCTGGCCGAGCCGACCGCCCGGGAGGCCGCGGTGGTCACGTTCGTGGTCACCGCCTCCGGGGTGACCCTGCTCGGCGTGGGCGGCGCGTTCTGGGGCCTGGTCGCCGGCGGGCTGATGCTCCTGCTCTTCCGCCGCCGCTCCGACGAGCCGGCCGCGTCGCGGCCCGCCCCGCCCGAGCCGGCTACCGCGCCCGAGCCGGTGGCCGCGTCGCTCCGGCCGGCTCCGGTCGGCTCGGACTCCCCCGCCGGCGCCGCGTCGCCGCGCGGCGCCCGGGTCGGCGGCGACTGACCCTCCGCGCCCGGGTCGGCGGCGACCGACCCTTTGCGCCCGGGCCGGCGGCGACCGACCCTTTGCGCCCGGGTCGGCGGCGACCGACCCTCCGCGCCCTGTCGGGCTGGATCGTCCACGACATCGGCTCGACGGCGTGCGGGCGTACCGGTCCGGGCGGGCCGGCACGCGGGCGTCACTCCTCCGGGGGGAGGGCGCCGGCGGGGACGTCGAGGCGTACCCGGCCGTCGGCGACGGTGGCGATCTGCTCGGCGAGCACGTAGACCGCGCCGGTGCGTGCCAGGTCGGTGGAGACCTTCAGGTAGCCGCTGTGCAGCAGCCGGGCCGCCAGGTCGGCCGGCACGTCCGGCTCCTCGACCGCCGTCGACTCGATCAGCTCGTCCAGGCTGCTGCCCGGATCGGCGGTCGGCGCCTGCACGGTCACCGCGTTCGGGTCGCCCCGCTGCACGAGGTCGACCGTGCCGACCTCGGTGCCGTCGACGTCGACCACCCGCATGCCCGTGGTGACCCGGGAAACCATCGCCTGCTGCTCGGTGCCCTGATTCATTCTGGCGCGGTTCCCGGCCCCCGCTCCGGCTAAACCGCCCGCGCCGCGCCCCGTACCCGCCCGCCCGGCCTTCCTCACAGCTCGGGGGACCAGGCGCTCGGTGGCCGGGGGGAGAGTTCGCGCCAGCTGTCGGTGCCCTGGAGCAGCGCCCGGACCGTCTCCTCGGCCTCCTCGACGCTGTCGTACTCGTAGAACTGGGAGACGCCCTCGGAGCCGCCGGCGCGCTGCTCGACGTGCCACCGGTCGGCGTCCACCCGGAGGAAGACGTCCCGTCGCGCCAGCCGGCCCCATTTCCCGTTCCACCAGTGCTTCCGCTGCTCCATGGCGGGGACTCTATCGAACATGCGTACGAAAAAGCGCGGCCCCCGCGGGATTCCCGCAGGGGCCGATGTGCCTGTGCCGGATTCAGCGCGCAGTGGGCGGTTCCTGCCGGCGGCCGAGCACGTCGTCGAGCGCGCCGCGCTGCTGCCCGGGGGTGGTGCGGCCGGCGGCGACCAGGGCGTCCCGGATCTCGGTGAGCAGCCTGACCTCCTCGCTCGGCGCCTTCGGCGGCGGCTCCTCGCCCCGCTTGCGCCGCTCGGCCAGCCTGTTCATCGGGTAGACGACCAGGAAGTAGAGCGCCGCCGCGGTGAGCGCGAAGGTGATGATCGCGTTGATGAAGCTGATCCAGTCGAACTCGACACCCCGGACCTTCCACGCCGCGCCCTGAAGGCCGCCCTCACGACCCGTGACCACGAGCGTGATCAACGCGATCAGCGGCTTGAGGAACGAGTTGGTGAGCTGCGTGACCACCGCCGTGAACGCGGCGCCGATGACGACGCCGACCGCGAGGTCGACGACGTTTCCGCGCATGATGAAGTCTTTGAAGCCCTTGAGCATCCGTACTCCCGAGGTGTCCGGTCTTCCGTCCGGCACAACCTATGCCCCGGGTGGCGGCTCCAGAAAAGCGCCGGCCTCGATCGCCGCCCGGCCCGGGTCGCCGGCGCGGATCGCCTCGACCAGCCGGGAGTGGTCGACGTAGCGCTCCGGCTCCAGCGCGCCGCCCATCGACTGGGTGATCGTGCTGCGCAGCGCGGCGCCGACCGAGGCGTACAGCTCGGCGAGCATGCCGTTGTGCGCGGCCGCCACCACGGCGGTGTGCAGCGCGGCGTCGGCCTCCACGAACTCGTCGACCCGGCCGCCGAGCCAGGCCGCCTCGCGTACGGCGAGCGCGTCGTCGAGCGCGGCCAAATCCTCGGGCGTACGCCGCAGCGCGGCGAGCCGGGCCGCCTCCACCTCGAAGGCGTGCCGCACCTCGACGACCTCGGCCGCCCGGTCGACGGTGAGCCGGCGGGCCACCACCGGGGCCAGTTCGTCGGTCGACACCACGTACGTCCCGGAGCCCTGCCGGCACTCCAGCACCCCGGCGTGCACCAGCGCCCGCACGGCCTCGCGGACCGTGTTCCGCCCCACGCCGAGCGCCGCGACCAGTTGCGGCTCGGTGGGGATCCGGCCGCCCACCGGCCACTCGCCGCCGAGGATCCGCTCCCTGAGCTGCGCGATGGTCTGCCGAACGCGGTGCCCACGGGGCGGCGCGGTGGCGGAATCAACCGACGGTGGCACTGGTTACAACTCCTGCCCGGAATTCATCCCATGATTGTAGGTTCAACGGTATGACCCCGCCACCACCCACCGCCACCGCCGGCGTCTCCGCCTCCACCGCCGATCCGATCCCGGCGCCGGACGGCGTGCCCGTCGCCCCCGCCGTGGAGCGGGCGACGCCGGGCCGGCCCGTGCACCCGGCCAACGGGGGCGTGCTGGTTCTGGTCGGGATGCTGCTGGTCGCGGTGAACCTGCGGGCCGCCGTGACCAGCCTCGGGGCGCTGCTCGACGAGGTGCGGGACGGCCTGGGGCTCTCCGGGGCGATGGCCGGCCTCGTCACCACCCTGCCCACCATCGCCTTCGCGGGGCTCGGCGCGCTCACCCCGTGGCTGGTCCGCCGGTTCGCCCCGGCCCGGGTGCTGGTGGTCGCGATGCTCGCGCTCGCCGCCGGTCAGGTGCTGCGCGTGGTCACCGACTCCGCCCTGGTCTTCGTGCTCACCAGCGCGCTGGCGCTGGCCGGCATCGCGGTGGCGAACATCCTGCTGCCGATGCTGGTCAAGCAGCACTTCCCGCACCGCACCGGGCTCGTCACCGGGGCGTACACGATGGCGCTGACCCTGGGCACGACGGTGGCCGCCGCGTCGGCGGTGCCGGTGGCGCACGCCTTCGGCTCCTGGCGGGTCGGGCTCGGGGTCTGGGCCGGGCTGGCCGCGGTGGCCGTGCTCCCGTGGGTGCCGCTGGCGCTGCGGGCGCGGGCCGCCGCGCGGCGGGCCACCCCGACGGAGGCCGTCGCGCCCCGCACCCGGATCCGGCCCGGCCGCACCCGGCTCGGCTGGGCGATGGCGGTCTACTTCGGCGCGCAGTCGCTCAGCGGGTACGCGATCATGGGCTGGCTGGCCCAGTTGTTCCGGGACGCCGGCTACCACCCGGAGACGGCCGGGCTGTTGCTCGCCGGGGTGACCGCGCTCGGCGTGCCCATCGCCCTGCTGATGCCGACGCTGGCCGGCCGGCTGCGGACGCTGCGCCCGCTGGTGCTCTCGCTGACCGCCGCGTCGACCCTGGCCTACCTGGGGCTCGCCCTGGCCCCGCACGGCGCGGCGCTGCTCTGGGTGGCCCTGCTGGCGATCGGGCAGGGCGCGTTCCCGTTGATCCTGACGGTGATCGGCCTGCGCGCCCGAACCGCCGAGGGAACCGTCGCGCTGTCGGCCTTCGCGCAGAGCACCGGCTACCTCATCGCCGCGCTGGGGCCGCTGCTGGTCGGCATCCTCTACGAGGCGACCGGCGGATGGACCGCCCCGATCGGGTTCCTGCTGACGGCGCTGGCCGTGCAGACCGCCGCGGGCCTGGTGATCGCCCGCCCCCGGCACATCGAGGACGAGGCGTGAGGAGGAAAGGTCAGGAGGAGGCCGGCGTGGGGTCGCCCGCCACGGCCTGGTCGACCGTCGGGTAGGTGTGCAGCACCTCGACGAGGCCGCTCACCTCGAGGATGCGGAGCACCCCCCGCTGCGGGGCGGCCAGCCGCACCACGCCCCCGGCCTCGTCGCAGCTGTTCTTGGCGCGGACGAACACCGACAACCCGGTGGAGTCGCAGAACGAGACGTTCGCCAGGTCGAAGACGAGCCGGCTGCGGCCCTTGTCGAGCAGGTCGGTGATCTGGTCCTGCAACTGCGGTGCGGTCGCCATGTCCAACTCGCCCGCGACCGACACGACGACCACGTCGCCGCGCTGTTCCGTGTGCACCGTCAAGGACATTCGCCAGACCTCCCGTTATCGGGGAAACGGTATCCCACGATCGGGGTCGTACGCAGAACGGGAACCGGTATCCGGTGGTCACCGTCATTCGCTTGCCGTGCGGCAACTAGCGACCCGGCCTCCGATGGTAGAGTCCGCCGGTCCAGGTCGAAGGGGGTTTGCCATGGCGCTGAGCGCCGAGGAGAGCGGCCGGCTGGCGAGTCTGCTGACGGGTCATGCCGAGCGGATCACGCAGCGTTGGACGGAGATCGTCGCCGGGTCGCTGCGCGGGCGACTCAGCCAGGGGGAACTGCGCCGGCAGGTGCAGGAACTGCACGGCAGCATGGTGACCGCCGCCGAGCACGGGGCCGTCGACCTCGACGCCGAGCAGGCCACCGAGCTGCGCGCCGTGCTCGCCGAGCTGTCGCGGGGCCGGGCCCGGCAGGGCTTCTCCGCCTCCGAGACCGCGATCAGCGTGTTCGCGCTCAAGGAGGCGCTGCTGGAGCTGATGGAGGCCGAGGGCGGCTCCGGGACGCTCCGCGACTACGTCGCCTTCTCCGGGCTGATCGACCAGATGGGCCTGTTCACCTTCGAGAGCTTCGTCCGCACCCGCGAGAGCCTCATCGCCGACCAGGCGGAACAGCTGCTCGAACTCTCCACCCCGGTGGTGAAGCTCTGGGAGGGCGTCGTCGCCGTGCCGCTGGTCGGCACCCTCGACTCGGCCCGCGCCCAGGTGGTGATGGAACGGCTGCTCCAGACCCTGGTCGACACCGGCTCGCCGTACGCGATCATCGACATCACCGGCGTACCGGCGGTGGACACCCAGGTCGCCCAGCACATCCTGAAGACCGTGGTGGCCGCCCGGCTGATGGGCGCGGACTGCATCATCTCCGGCATCCGGCCACAGATCGCGCAGACCATCGTGGCCCTGGGCATCGAGTTCGGCGACATCGCCACCAAGGCCAGCCTCGCCGACGCGCTGCGGCACGTGCTCCGGCTCACCGGGGTCGAGACCGGCCGTCGGCTGCCGCGCCGGGAGGCGTGATGGAGCGGGTGCCGATCCTCAAGATCGGTGAGATCCTGCTGGTGTCCATCCAGGTCGACATGTCCGACCAGACGGCGGTCCAGCTCCAGGAGGACCTCGCGGAGCGGATCGTCGCGACCGGCTGCCACGGCGTGCTCATCGACATCACCGCCCTGGACATCGTGGACTCCTTCGTCGGGCGGATGCTGTCGACCATCGCCTCGATCTCCAAGGTGCTCGACGCCGAGACGGTGGTGGTCGGGATGCGGCCCGCCGTCGCCATCACCCTCGTCGAGCTGGGCCTGTCCCTCAACGGCATCCGGACGGCGCTCAACGTCGAACGAGGCATGGAGCTGATCGCGGCGGCGCGCGCGGACGAGCACGAGTTCGCGTTCGACGACGAACCGGACGCCGATACGACGGCCTCGTCATGACCGCGGGCGTCGACCTGGGCCAGCCGCAGGCGCAGGCGATCCGCAGCGACGAGGACGTGGTGCGCGTCCGGCAGCTGGTGCGTACGGTGGCGGTGGCGGTCAAGCTCTCGCTGGTCGACCAGACCAAGGTGGTCACCGCGGCGAGCGAGCTGGCCCGCAACACGCTGGTGTACGGCGGCGGCGGCACCGTCGAGGTGGGCACGGTGGACAACGGGACGCGGCGGGGCGTACGCATCGTCTTCGCCGACCGCGGTCCGGGCATCGCCGACCTCGACCTGGCACTGACCGACGGCTACACGACCGGGGGCGGGCTCGGCCTCGGGCTCAGCGGCGCGCGCCGGCTGGTCGACGAGTTCGACATCAAGACCGCGGTGGGCGAGGGCACCCGCATCACGGTCACCAAGTGGTCCAGATGACCGAGGACGTGGTCCCCGACCGTGGCATCTGGTTCCGCGTCGAGACCGGCAGCGCCGCCAGCGCGGTGCGCCGGGCCGCCGACCGGCTCGGCGACCAGCTCGACCTGGGCGAGGCCCGCATCGCCGACCTGGCGATCGTCGCCGCCGAGCTGACCAGCAACCTGGTCAAGCACGCCGAGGACGGCACGCTGCTGCTGCGGCCCGTCCGGCACGAGCGGGAGGCCGGCGTGGAGCTGGTCGCGGTCGACGCCGGGCCGGGGATGGCCGACCTGACCGTCTCCTCGCAGGACGGACACTCCACCACCGGCACGCTCGGCATCGGTCTCGGCGCGATCGTCCGCCAGGCCAGCTGGTTCGACGGCTACTCCCGGCCGGGGCGGGGCACGGTCCTCGCCGTCCAGGTCTGGCCGGACCGCGCCGGTGGGCGGGAGCGGCCCTGGGCCGGCGCGCTCACCCGGCCGCTGACCGGGGAGTCGGTCAGCGGCGACGGGTACGCCTGGCGGATCGTGGAGGGCCGGCGGCAGGTGCTGGTCTGCGACGGCCTGGGGCACGGGCCGCTCGCCGCCGCCGCCACCGACGCCGCGCTCGACGCGTTCCGCCGGGCGCCGGCGGGACCGCCGGCCGCAGTGGTCCAGCACCTGCACCAGGCGATGTCCCACACCCGGGGCGCGGCGCTGGCCGTCGCCGAGCCGGACCCGTCGGCCGGGGTGCTGCGCTACGCCGGACTGGGCAACATCTCCGCCGCGGTCATCGGCGGCGGCAAGCGCCGGGGCCTGGTCTCGCTGCCCGGCATCGCCGGGCACCAGCGTCCCCCGGTCCGGGAGTACGACTACCCCTTCGAGGCCGACGCCCTGCTGGTGATGCACAGTGACGGCGTGGTCGACCGCTGGCAGCTCGCCGACTTCCCCGGTCTCGCCGACCGGTCGCCCGTCGTGGTGGCCGCGTCGCTGCTGCGGGACGCCGGCACCCGCCGCGACGACGCGTGCGTCCTGGTCGCCCGGGCGTGGTCGTGACCGGGCCGGCCGGGGTGGCGCCGCTGCTCCAGATGGTGCTGCGGGTCGAACACGACATCTTCGTGGTCCGGCAACGGGGCCGTGAGGTCGCCGCCGCGGTCGGGCTGGAGCACCAGGACCAGGTACGCATCGCCACGGCGCTCAGCGAGGTGGCCCGGGACCTGCTGCGCGCGGTCGGCGGGGCGGACGTGACATTCACCCTGGTCCACGACGCCGTCGGTGGTGGGCGGCACCTGCGGGTGGACCTCCTCCCGGTGCGCCCGCTGCCCGACGGGCGGTACGAGCCGCAGTCGGGTGCGGTGGCGCGGTTGGTGGACATGTTGGGCGTCGTGACCGGGCAGGGGGATACGGTCGTGAGGATGTCCCGACGTGTCCCGGTCACCGCCGAGGTGCTGACCCCGGAGCGTCTCGCCGAGCTGCGCGCCGAACTCGGCCGGAACGCCCCGGGCAGCGCCCTCGACGAGTTGGCCGCCCAGAACGCGCAACTGATCGCCGCCCTCGACGAGGTACGCAGCCAGCGCGACGAGCTGGCCGTGCTCAACGAGGAACTGGCCGAGACCAACCGCGGCGTGATGGCGCTCTACAACCAGCTCACCGAGGAGCTGGAGGAGACCAACCGCGGCGTGGTCGCGCTCTACGCCGAGCTGGACGAGAAGTCCGCCCAGTTGCGGGCGGCCAGCGAGTCGAAGAGCCGGTTCCTGGCGAACGTCAGCCACGAGCTGCGCGCCCCCGTCACCGCGATCATGGGACTCGGCCGGCTGCTGGACGACTCCGCCTCCGACCCGCTCACCGCCGAGCAGGCCCGCCAGGTCGGGCTCATCCGCTCCTCGGCGAGCGACCTGCTCACGCTGGTCAACGAGCTGCTCGACCTGGCCAAGGCCGAGTCCGGCCGGATCGAGCCCGACTGGGCCGAGGTGGACCTGCGGCCGCTCTTCGGTCAGCTGCGCGGCACGCTGCGGGCCCTGGCCACCCGGCCGGAGGTCGAACTGGTGGTGGAGGAGCCGCCGGTCCCGGCCACGCTGCGCACCGACGAGGTGCTGCTCGCCCAGGTGCTGCGCAACCTCCTGCACAACGGGCTCAAGTTCACCGAGCGTGGGGAGGTCCGGCTGCGGGCGGAGCGGCGGGACGACCGTTGGCTGCTGTCCGCCTCGGACACCGGCCCGGGCATCGCGCCCGAGCAGCACGACCGGATCTTCGAGGAGTTCTACCAGGTGCCCGGCGCGACCCGGGTGGGCGGCACGGGCCTCGGCCTGCCGTACGCGCGGCGGCTGGTGACCCTGCTCGGCGGCACCCTGGAGCTGGCCAGCGAGCCCGGGCGGGGCAGCACGTTCATCGTCAGCCTGCCCGCGGGCGGAGCGTGACGGTGGAGGGCGGCCCGGCGACCGTGCTGGTGGTCGACGACAGTCGCACCAAGCGGTACCTGCTGGTCAGCTGGCTCTCCCGCGCGGGTTTCACGGTGCTGGAGGCGGAGACCGGCGGCGAGGCCCTGGCCCGCGTCGGCGTGGACCCGATCGACCTCGTGGTGCTCGACGTGCGGCTGCCCGACCTGAGCGGGTTCGAGGTCTGCGAACGGATCAAGGCCGCGCACCCGGCGATGCCGGTGATCCACGTGTCCGCCCACGCGGTGGACGTCGTGGACCGGGCGCAGGGGCTGACCCGGGGCGCGGACGCGTACCTGGCCGAGCCCATCGAGCCGGAGGAACTGGTCGCCACCGCGCACGCGGTGCTGCGCTACTACCGGGCGCGGCAGCGGGCGGAGCTGCTCGCCGAACGGCTGCTCGGGCTGGCCGACACCACGGTGGCGATGCACTCCGCGCCCAACTTCGCGCGACTGCTGGAGGCGGCGGCGGCCGGGGCGGCCCAGATCTTCAAGAGCCCCGCCGCGGTGATCGCCGAGACGTTCGACGGCGACTGCGTCGCCGGGATCGCGGGCGGCCCCGGCGGCACGGTCACGCTCGTTCCGTGGCTCGTGGACGACAGCGGCGTGCCGATCGGGACGACGGTCCGGGTGGACGATCCGGCCGGCTGGGGCCTGGTCGACTGGCCGGCGGGGGACACGGTCACGGTGGCCGCGACCCGGCTCCGCGAGGACCGCCCGCCGCTCTACGTCGTCGTGCCCACCGCGACGCAGACCGCCCGCACCCCCGTGCTGGTGCAGCTCGCCCAGGCCGTCGCGTCGGCGGTGGAGGCGCAGCGCTCCTTCGACGAGGAGCACCGCATCGCGGTCACCCTCCAGCGCAGCCTGCTGCCGCGCCGGATTCCCCAGATCAACGGGCTCGACCTGGCCGTGCGCTACGAGCCGGCGAGCGCGCAGACCGAGGTGGGCGGCGACTTCTACGAGCTGGTGATGCTCGACGGCCACCTGCTGCTGGCGATCGGTGACGTGGCGGGTCACTCGTTGCACGCCGCGACCGTGATGGCCGAGCTGCGGCACGCGGTGCGGGCGTACGCGGTGGAGGGACACCAGCCGGGCGAGATCCTGGAGCGGGTCAACGAGCTGATGCGCACCCTGCTCCCCACGGAGCTGGCCACGATCTGCCTGCTGCTGCTGCACCCGCCCACCGGCCGGGTCCGGCTGGCCAGCGCCGGCCACCTGCCGCCGGTGCTCAGCCTGAACGGCAAGGTGGAGTTCGTGCAGCACTCGGCGCCACTGCTCGGGGTGCGCGCCCAGCGACCGCCCGACCTGGAGTTCGTGCTGCCGGCCGGGGCGACGCTGGTGTTCTACACCGACGGCCTGATCGAGCGGCGGGACACCACGATCGACGACGGGCTGGCCGCCCTGGCCGCGGCCGCCGGGCGGATCGACGACGACCTGGACCGGTTCTGCGAGCGGCTCCTGGTCGAGCTGGCCCCGCCGGAGATCCAGGACGACGTCGCCGTGGTCGCCCTCCGCCGCCGCTGACGCGCGGGAACGGCACCCTGTCGACGGCTGGCGCTGTGGAAGGGGCCGTCCTGACGCCGGCAGGCGGGGCGGGCGTCAGCCGACCGAGCGGGCGTACGCGGCCGGCGAGACGCCGATGACGGCGGTGAACTCGCGGACCAGGTGGGCCTGGTCGCTGTAGCCGAGGTCCGCCGCGAGCGCCGCCCAGTCCGGCGGGCCGCCCGCGGCCTGCTCGACGGCCTCCTGGAGCCGGTACCGGCGGATCACCCACTTCGGGCCGACGCCGACGTGCGCGAGGAACAGGCGTTGCAGCCGGCGGACGGAGAGCCCGTGCCGTCGGGCGAAGTCGTCCACCCGCAGCACCGTCCGGTCGGCGCGGATCGCCTCGACCAGGCCGATCACCTCGTCGGTGACCGGGTCGGCCGCCGGCGCCCAGCCGAGCAGCAGGTCGTCCAGCGCCCGGCGGCGCTCGGCGTCCGTACCGTCGCAGCGGCCGGCGGCCGGCGGCCAGCGGTCGGCGAGCGACGGGACCGGCCACCGCCGCCCGGTCAGCTCGGCGACCGACCGCCCGCGCCAGAACGGCCGGAAGCCGCCCGGCCGGAACTGGACCCCGCTGACCCGGCCGACGCCGGAGAGCGTGATCGAGAACAGTTTCCGCCCCACGCCGGCCACCTCGGCGCTCTCCGGGCCGTCGCCGTCGCGCCGGAACACCACGTTCACCGCCGGGTGCGGCACGACCTGCTGCGTGAGCGGCTCGGTCAGCTCCCAGTCGACGAGCCAGTAGTGCTCGACGTACGGCCGGAGCGCCACGGCGGGCAGGTGCCGGCGGAAGCGGACCTGGCGCAGCAGCCGGGCCGGGTCCAGGATGCCCCGGCTGTCCCCGCGCGGCTGCTGTCGCATTTCTTCAAGACCATCCTCATACGCTGGCCGTATGGCAACCCAGACTAGTGACCTGCTGGCGGTGGCCGCGCCACCGACCGTGGCGGTGGTGCGTGGCATCGCCGACGACCAGCTCGACCTGCCGACGCCCTGCCGCGAGTACGCGGTGCGCGACCTGCTCGACCACCTCTTCCAGGTGGTGGTGAACTTCCAGGCCCTCGCGGCGAAGCGCCCCGTCGAATGGGCGGACGGGCCCGGCCATCTCACGGACGGTTGGCGCGACCGGTTCGAGGCCGAGACGCGGCGGCTGGTCGACGCCTGGTCCGACCCGTCCTCGCTGGAGGGCGTCTCGCCGGGGATGGGCATGCCGCAGAGCACGGTCGGCGGCATGGTGCTGCTGGACCTGACGGTGCACGGCTGGGACCTCGCCGTCGCCACCGGCCAGCCGTACCGGCCCGCTCCGGAGGCGACGGCCGTGCTGCACGAGCTGGTGGGGCAGCTCGGGCCGCAGGCCCGGAAGATGGGCGTCTTCGCGGAACCGGTGTCGAGCGCCGCCGACCTGCCGGAGTTCGACCGGCTGCTCTGCCACACCGGCCGCGACCCCGGCTGGCCCCCGACCGCCTGACCGGCCCGACCGCCTGAGCCTCACCGGCCCGGGCGGCTCTCCGCCGCCCGGGCCTCCCTGCCGCCCGGCCTGCTGTTCCTCGGTGCGCGGTGGTGGAGAAACTGTGGGGAACCTGAGCTGTGTAACGCCGGCGGCGACATGGGCGCTGTTTGCTCCGGAGGCCCGGCCGGACGGGCCCCTGGCCTGGGCCGGAAGGCCCGTCGCGTGTGGCAGCGGGAGTTCAACAGATGCACAACCAGCCAGGCGGAGCGCCGCCGGTGTTCGTCGACCGGACCGGGCGTCGCCGCCGGCTCACGGTGATCGCCGGCACCGCGATGGGTCTGGGCCTGCTCACCAGCCTCGGCCTGATCGCCGCCGGCCTCTTCATGGACTCGTCGGTGTCGCTGCCCGGCTGGTCGGACAGCCGCCCGGCGGCACCGCTCGAAGCCGAGGTGGACGGCCGCGGCGAGCTGGGCGGCGCGTCGCCGACCGGCCCCCGTCCGTCACCCCTGACCAGCACCTCGGCCCCGGAGCCCACCCGCACGGCCGGCACCGCCCCGGCCACCGGCGCTCCCACCGCCCGGCCGACCCGCTCCGAGCAGCCTGGCCAGGGCGACGAGCGGCGCACCGCGAAGCCCAGCCGCTCCCCGGGCAAGCCGAGCTAGCGGTGGCGCGGCACGTCGCCCGCCGTGACCCGCGGGCACACTGGATCCTGCTCCTGCTCGGGCTGGCGCTGCTGCTCGCGGCGCTCACCGTCGACGGCCTGGTGACCGGGCTGGCCGGCGGCTCCGGCGGGGCGCGGGCCGACACGTCCGCCGGGCCGGCGGTGCCGAAGGAGGTCGCCGCCGGCGGGCCGGTGCTGCGGCTCGACCAGGATCGGCCGGTCAGCCGCGTCATGCCCGACCGGACGATCGCGCTGACCTTCGACGACGGGCCGGACCCGCGGTGGACGCCGCAGGTGCTCGACGCGCTGCGCCGGCACGGCGCGCGCGCCACCTTCTTCGTGGTCGGCGCCCGGGTCAACGAACACCCCGAGTTGGTCCGCCGGATCCTCGCCGAGGGCCACGAGCTGGGCTCGCACAGCTTCACCCACGCCGACCTCGGCGCCGCCGCCGACTGGCGGCGGGACCTGGAACTCTCGCTCACCCGCAAGGCGGTCGCCGGGGCGGTCGGCCGCGAGGTCACCCTGCTCCGGCCGCCGTTCTCGTCGCACCCGTCGGCGCTGACCGGCCCCGAGTACGCCGCGCTGCGCGCCGCCGCCGGCACCGGCCACGTCGCCGTGCTCGCCGACCGGGACACCAAGGACTGGCAGCGGCCCGGCGTGTCGGCCATCGTCGAGGCCGCCACCCCCGAACGGGGGCGCGGCGCGGTGGTGCTGATGCACGACGGCGGCGGCGACCGGGCCCAGACGGTGGCCGCCCTCGACCGGCTGTTGCCCGCGTTGACCGAGCAGGGCTACCGGTTCACCACCGTCTCGGAGGGGATCGACGCACCGGCCTCCATGGTGCCGGCGGGCGGGGGCAGCCGGCTCGCCGGCCACGCCCTCCGGTGGACCCAGGCCGGCGCCGGCTGGCTGGCCGGGGCGATGGACCTGCTGCTCGGGCTCGCGCTGGTGCTGGGCGTGGCCCGGCTGGTCGTGCAGGTGATCTGCGCCCAGGTGCACGTGCGGCGGGTCCGCCGACCGGGGCGGGCGCGGCCGGCGATCACCGCGCCGGTGTCGGTGATCGTGCCCGCGTACAACGAGGCCGCGAACATCGCCGCGACCGTCCGGTCGCTGGTCGCCAGCGACTACCCGGCGCTCGAGGTGATCGTCGTGGACGACGGGTCCAGCGACGACACCGCCGGGATCGTCGAGCGGCTCGGGCTGCGCGGGGTGCGGGTCATCCGGCAGGCCAACGCCGGCAAGCCGGCGGCGCTGAACACGGGCATCCGGGTCGCCCGCGCCGACCTGCTGGTGCTGGTCGACGGCGACACCGTCTTCCAGCCGGACACCGTGCGCCGGCTGGTGCAGGGCTTCGCCGACCCGACGGTGGGCGCGATCTCCGGCAACACCAAGGTCGCCAACCGGCGCCGGCTGCTCGGCCGCTGGCAGCACCTGGAGTACGTGATCGGCTTCAACCTCGACCGCCGGATGTACGACGTGCTGGAGTGCATGCCGACCATCCCCGGCGCGATCGGGGCGTTCCGCCGCGAGGTGCTGTTCGCCGTCGGCGGGGTGCCCGCGGACACGCTCGCCGAGGACACCGACCTCACCATGAAGGTGCTGCGGGCCGGCTGGCGGGTGGTCTACGAGGAGGCCGCCATCGCCTGGACCGAGGCGCCCTCCTCGCTGCGGCAGCTCTGGCGGCAGCGCTACCGCTGGTGCTACGGCACCATGCAGGCGATGTGGAAGCACCGGCACGCGCTGCGCGAGCGGGGCGCCGGCGGCAGGCTCGGCCGGCGCGGCCTGCCGTACCTGACGGTGTTCCAGATCGTGCTGCCGCTGGCCGCCCCGGCGGTGGACGTCTACGCCGTCTACGGCCTGATGTTCCTGCCCTGGTCGACGCTGGTGCTGGCCTGGGCGGGGCTGCTGCTGCTCCAGGCGGTCACCGCCGCGTACGCGCTGCGGCTGGACCGGGAACGCCCCGGCCCGCTGTGGAGCCTGCCGTTCCAGCAGTTGATCTACCGGCAGGTGATGTACCTGGTGGTGGTGCAGTCGGTGGTCACCGCGCTGATCGGCAACCGGCTGCGCTGGCAGCGGATGGCACGCACCGGCGAGGCGGCGGCCCTGATCCCCACTCCCCGCTGACCCGGCCGACCGGAACCGGCGGGCGGAGACGTCGTACCCGGCGGCGTGCCGGTCGCCAGCGCCGTCAGCGCGGACCGAACAGGCCGGCGGACCAGGAGAGGGCCAGCCCGAGCACCGCCGAGCAGCAGCAGACCAGCAGGGCGGCGGCGACCACCGCGAGGATCACCCAGGTCGATCCGCGCCGGGCCACGCCCGGCTCCATTGCCGCGTCGCCCCGGTCGCCGTTCCCGTCGGGGGAGCCGGGCGGATCGTCCTCCGCCCGGCTCCCGTGCGTTCCGGTCACCCCGCCGTGGCTCAGGCGCGACCGAGACGGTCGAGGATCCAGGCGTTGATGAACGCCTCCTCGCGCCACGCGTCGTAGCGACCGCTCGGCCCGCCGTGGCCGGCGCCCATCTCGGTCTTGAGCAGGTAGTCGCCCTGCGGGGCGACCGCCCGCAGCCGGGCGATCCACTTCGCCGGCTCGTGGTAGAGCACGCGGGTGTCGTTGAGGCTGGTCACCGCCAGGATCGCCGGATAGTCCACCGCCCGCACGTTCTCGTACGGGGTGTAGGACTTCATGTACGCGTACACCTCCGGGTCGTCGAGCGGGTTGCCCCACTCCTCCCACTCGGTGACGGTCAGCGGCAGCGACGGGTCCAGGATCGAGGTCAGCGCGTCCACGAAGGGCACCTGCGCGACGATCCCGGCGAACGCGTCCGGGGCGAGGTTGGCCACCGCGCCCATCAGCAGCCCGCCGGCCGAGGCGCCCCGGGCGACGAGCCGGTCGCTCGCCGTCCAGCCGGCCTTGACCAGGTGCCGGGCGCAGGCGACGAAGTCGGTGAACGTGTTCTTCTTGGCCAGCAGCTTGCCCTGGTCGTACCAGCGGCGGCCCAGTTCGCCGCCACCGCGGATGTGCGCCACGGCGAAGATGACGCCCCGGTCCAGCAGGGACAGCCGGGCGATGGAGAACCACGGGTCCATGCTCGCCTCGTACGAGCCGTAGCCGTAGATCACGCAGGGGGCGGAGCCGTCCTTCGGCGTGCCGGCCCGGCAGACCAGCGAGATCGGCACCCGCGTCCCGTCGTCGGCGAGCGCCCAGTCGCGGTGCTGCTCGTAGTCGGCCGGGTCGTACGCCCGACCGTCCGGCCCGGGCTTCACCGGCTTCTGCCGGCGCAGCACCATCTGCCGGGTGACCAGGTCGTAGTCGTAGACCGAGTCGGGGGTGACCAGCGAGGTGTAGCGCAGCCGGATCTGCCTGGTCTGGTATTCCGGGTTGCTGTCCAGGCCGACGCTGTAGAGCGGCTCCGGGAAGTCGATGTCGAAGGCGTCGCCGCCGCCGATCGGCAGCACCCGCAGCCCGGTCAGCCCGTTGCTGCGCAGCGAGACGACCAGGTGGTCGGCGAAGGCGTCCACCGCCTCCAGCCGGGTGCCGGGCGAGTGCTCGATCAGCGGCACCCAGTCGCCGGGCGTGTCCGCCGAGGTGTACGCCAGCGCGAAGTCCTCGGCGCCGTCGTTGTGCAGGATCAGGAAGCGGTGGCCGTGGTGCTCGACCGTGTATTCCACGCCCTGCCGCCGGGGGGCCACGGACGCGGGCACGCCGGTCGGGTTGCCGGCCGGGATCACCAGCACCTCGCTGGTGATCTTGCTGTGGATGTCGATGAGGACGAACTTCTCGGAGCGGGTCAGCTCGACGCCGACCCAGAAACGCTCGTCGTCCTCCTGGTGGACCACCACGTCCTCGCTCGACGGGGTGCCCAGGGTGTGCCGCCAGACCCGGTTGGGCCGCCACGCCTCGTCCACGGTCACGTAGAACAGCACGGAGGCGTCGGCGGACCACGCGGTGCCGTAGAAGGTGTCGGGCACCTCGTCGGGCAGCAACTCGCCGGTGGAGAGGTCCTTGACCCGCAGCGTGAACCGCTCGTCGCCGGAGAAGTCCGTCGAGTATGCGAGCCACCGCCCGTCGGGGCTGACGTCGAACGCGCCGAGCGCGAAGAAGTCGTGCCCCTCGGCGAGCAGGTTGCCGTCGAGCAGCACCTCCTCGCCCTCCAGCGGCGCGCCGTCCGCGCTGACCGGCGGGTCGGTCTCGCCGTCCCGGACGGCCCGGCGGCACTGCACGCCGTACTGCTGCCCCTCGACCGTGCGGGTGTAGTACCAGTAGCCGCCCTTGCGGCTGGGCACCGACAGGTCGGTCTCCTGGGTGCGCCGGCGGGTCTCCTCGAACAGGTCGGCGCGCAACCCGTCGAGATGCGCCGTCCGGGCCTCCGTGTACGCGTTCTCGGTGGTCAGGTAGGCGATCGTCGCCGGATCGTCCTTGGTGGCCAGCCACGCGTACTCGTCGGTGACGGTGTCGCCGTGGTGGGTGCGCTCGCTGGGCACCCGCTTCGCCGTGGGCACGGGGGTCTCGGTGGTCACGGCGTCACGTTACCGGCGCGGGTCGCCCTCCGGGTGGCCTCGTCGGTCGACCCGCCGCCACATCTTTCGAACATGTGTACGATGACCGGCATGGCGGCAGCAGCGAGTTCCACCGACCGGCCCGGAGCCCTCGACATCACCCGGCGGTTGACGGAGATCTGCGGCCCGCCGTTCGCCCGCCTCGCGGGCCCGGCCGACGAGGTGGCCGGGCGCCCGGCCCGCTGGGTGGCCGTGCCCGGCGGCCCGCACGCCGCCGCCCAGGTGCTGCGGCTGGCGGCCCGCCACGACCTGACCGTCGTGCCGCGCGGCGCCGGCACGAAGATCGACTGGGGCGCCGCCCCCGACCGGGTCGACATCATGCTCGACACCGGCCGGCTCGCCGGGATCGGGCACCAGCCGACCGGCGCGCCCACCGCCGAGGTCGGCGCGGGCACCCCGCTGCGCGCGGTGCAGGCCACGCTCGAACGCACCGGGCAGCGGCTCGCGGTCGACGCCCCCTCGCCCGGCGCGACCCTCGGCGGTGTGCTCGCCGCCGGCGAGGCGGGCCCGCTGCGGCACCGCCACGGCAGCCCGTGCGACCAGCTCCTCGGCGTGCGCTACCTCGACGCCGACGGCGAGCTGGTCAACGCCGGCGGCGGCGTCGACGGGCTGGAGCTGGCCCGGCTGCTCTGCGGCTCGCAGGGGGCACTCGGCGTGCTGGTCTCCGCGACCCTGCGGGTGCAGGCCGTGCCGGCCGGCCGGATCTGGGTCACCCGGCCGGTCTGGACCCCGCTCGAGGTGCACGACCTCGTCCGCACGGTGCTCGCCGCGCGACTCGACCCGGCCGCGGTCGAGCTGGACCTGCCGGCCGGCGCGGGACCCCGGCCGCGCCAGGACGGCCGGGCCGAGTCGATGGCGCGACACCCGTCCATGGCGGGGCGCGCCGCGCTCGGCCCGGCCGGCGCCGGCCGGCTCGCGGTGCTGCTGGAGGGCGGCCCGGCCGACGTCGCCGAGCGGGCCGACCGCCTGGTCACGCTCCTCGGCGGCAGGTCCGGGGTCAGCCACTCGGCGCCGGAGTGGTGGCGCCGCTACCCGTTCGGCCCGGGCGACACGGCGCTGCGGATCGAGGTGCCGATCGCCGACCTGCACGCCGCCGTCTACGCGCTGCGCGACGCCGCCGGCACCCCCGTCCCGGTGCGCGGCTCCGCCGGCCTGGGCGTCGTGCACGCGGCCCTGCCCGGCGCCATGGCTCCCGACCGGGTGGCGTCGATCCTGGCCGCCGTCCGCGGGGTGCTCCTCGCCCGGCAGGGGCGGTGCGTGGTGCTCTCCGCGCCGCCGGCCGTCCGGCGGGCCGTCGACCTGTGGGGCGAGCTGGCCGGGCTGCCCCGGCTGCGCGCGGCCAAGGAGCACCTCGACCCCCACCACCGCCTCGCCCCGGGCCGCCTTCCCGGCGGCCTCTGACGAGGCCGCGTCGTCAGGCGGCGTCGTTGCGGAGCACCAGGATGGCGATGTCGTCGCGGGGCGCCTCGGCCGAGAAGCCGAGCGCGGTCGAACGGAGCCGGGCGGCCACCACGTCGGCCGAGTAGCCGGCGAGCGGGGCGGCGGCGTCGCGCAGCCGGTCGGTGCCGAACAGCTCCCGGCCGCGCCGCCGCTCCGTGACCCCGTCGGTGTAGAAGACCAGCGAGTCGCCCGGCTCGAGCGGGATCTCCGCCGTCGGCGAGGTGATCGCGTCGAGCAGCCCGAGCGCCGTGCCGCCGGCGCCGACGAAGGCGGCCCCGCCAGCGGAGCGCAGCAGCACCGGCCGGTCGTGGCCGGCGAGGTGCAACGACACGTCGAGCTGCGTGCCGTCGCCCGGCCCGACCGCCGCGAGGGCCAGCGTGCAGTACCGCCCGCCACCCCGCTCGACCAGCGTCTCGTTGACCCGGGCCAGGGCCTCCGGCAGCGGCTTGCCGTCGCCGACCAGCACCCGGATGACGTCGCGGACCAGACCGGTCACCGTGGCCGCCTGAACCCCCTTGCCCGAGACGTCGCCGACCACCACCAGCCAGCGCCCGTCCGGCAGCGGCACCACGTCGTAGAAGTCCCCGCCGACGTCGGCGTCGTCGCCGGTCGGGACGTACTCGGCGGCGAAGCCGATGCCCTCGACCACGGGCAGCACCGGCGGCAGCAGCGACTGCTGGAGGGTCTGCGCGACCCGGCGGCGCTCGGCGTGGATCCGGGCGTTCTCGATCGCCAGCGCCGCCCGCCGTGCCACGTCCTCCAGCACGGCGACCTCGTCCGGGTCGTGCCGGTGCCGCTGGTGCCGGCCGACGGCCAGGGTGCCGAGGCGCTGCCCCCGGGCGATCAGCGGCACCGCGAAGCCCTCCATCGGCGCGCCGAGCGGCATCTGCGTGCCGTTGCGGGACGCCTCCCGCAGCCGGGCCTGGACCGACTCCGGGCCGGTCTCCTGGAGCACCTTGTGCAGGTGGGGCAGCACCGACTCGTCGGCGTGGCTGGCCGCCGCGAGGCGCAGCCGGCCCCACTCGTCGGTGGTGTGCACCGCGCACCACTGCCCGAGCCGGGGCACCACGAGCTGCGGGATGAGCGCCATCGTCAGCTCGACGTCCAGGGACTGCGCGAGCAGCTCGCTGGCCTCCGCGAGGAAGGTCAGCCAGGCCTGGCGGCGGACGTCCGCCCGGCGCAGCCGGTCGTTCTCCAGGTGCAGCGAGAGCCGCTCGGCCATCAGCACCGCCAGCGGCCGGGCGTACGCCGACGGCGCCGCGTCCAGCTCCAGCTCCCCGCTGTACGGCCGGTGCACCGCCAGCGGCACCCGGAGCAGCTCGTTGCCGGGCCGGGGCTGGCGGCCGTACCGGGCCAGCACCTGGGCGCCCTGTCCGTCCCCCCGGTCCAGCCGGACCACCCCGCCGGCCGCGCCGACCATCTCGGCGACCCGGGTGAGCAGACCGGTCGCGAAGTCGGGCAGCGGGTCCTCGGCGTACGGGTCGGGGGTGGTCTGCATCAACTCGCTCATCGCCCCCGCGCTCGGCGCGGAGCTCTCCGCCGTCGCGGCGGCGCCACCCCCGGCGGCCGCGGCCCTCGGCGCCGTCTCCCGCCCGGCGTGGGTCTCCCCGTCGCCGGCCGGGTCGGGCCGGTCCAGCCGGAACCAGACGCCCTTGCCCGTGGGCAGGTAGGTGGTGCCCCAGCGGTTGGCGAAGTGGTCGACCAGCAGCAGGCCCCGGCCGCGCTCGGAGATCTCGTCGATGTCCGTGGCGTCGTTGCGGACTCCGACGGTCAGCTCGTCCACCGGGCCGGCCGCGAAGTCGGAGACGGTGACGGTGAGCCCGTCCGGGTCGGCGACGACCTCGATGTCCAGTTCGGTGCGGGCGTGTTCCACCGCGTTGGTGGAGAGTTCGGTGGTCAGCAGCAGCGCCTCGTTGACCAGCTCGTCCAGGTGTGCCTCGATGAGCACCGAGCGCACCAGCGCCCGCGCCGCCGCGGGCGTACGCCGGTCGGCGGGGAGCCGGACGCGCCGGACGTGCTGGTCTCGGCCCCTGGTCTCCGCGGGCCCCGTCTCCGCTGACACCCTCGTATCCTCCACCGCCGTCCGCTCGGCTGCCAAGCCGGTGCCGGACGAGCGGCGCCGAGGGCGTCGGGTCGCGCGTGACAGCCGGCGGCGGGACGGGCGGAACAGGGCGGTTGCCGCGTGTGGCGACCGGCCGGGCAGACGGGGCGGAACGGGACGGGCAGGATGATTGCCGCGCGTGGCGAGCGGCCGCGCAGACATGGCGGCGGCGACGTCGCGGGCACAATGATGGGATGGCCTGCGTCGCAGGAGTCGGTGGCCCCGAGCTGAGCGAGGAATGATGACCACGGCGAAACAGTCGGCGACCGCGGATCCCTCCGCGCCCGACCACGAGGCGCTCCTCGTCGAACTGACCGAGGCGCTGCGGCGGGTCGGCCGCGGCGACCTCAAGGTCCGGCTGCCCCGACGGGCGGGCCGGGCCGGCGAGGTCGCGGACGCCTTCAACGAGGTCGTCTCGCTCCAGGAGCGGCAGTACCTCGACCTGCGGCGGATCAGCCGGATCGTCGGCCGGGACGGCCGGCTCACCGAGCGCCTGGACGACGAGGGGCTGGACGGCTCCTGGGCGGAGGGCCAGCGGGCCGTCAACTCGTTGATCGACGACCTCGGCCGGCCCACCACCGAGATCGCCCGGGTCATCGTGGCGGTCGCCGAGGGCGACCTGTCCCAGCACATGGCGTTGGAGATCGACGGCCGGCCGCTGCGCGGGGAGTACCTGCGCATCGGGCGCACCGTGAACACGATGGTCGACCAGCTCTCGTCGTTCGCGGACGAGGTGACCCGGGTGGCCCGCGAGGTGGGCACCGAGGGCAAGCTGGGCGGCCAGGCCGACGTGCGCGGCGTCGCCGGCACCTGGAAGGACCTCACCGACTCGGTGAACACCATGGCGTCGAACCTGACCGGCCAGGTGCGGTCGATCTCCCAGGTGGCGACGGCGGTGGCCAAGGGCGACCTGTCGCAGAAGATCACGGTCGGGGCGCGCGGCGAGGTCGCCGAGCTGGCCGACACGATGAACTACCTGACCGACACCCTGCGGCTCTTCGCCGAGCAGGTGACCCGGGTGGCCCGCGAGGTGGGCACCGAGGGCAAGCTGGGCGGCCAGGCCGACGTGCCGAACGTGGCGGGCACCTGGAAGGACCTCACCGACAGCGTCAACTCGATGGCGTCGAACCTGACGTCGCAGGTGCGCAACATCGCCCAGGTCTCCACGGCGGTGGCGCGGGGCGACCTGTCGCAGAAGATCACCGTGGCGGCGCAGGGCGAGATCCTGGAGCTCAAGGACACCGTCAACACGATGGTGGACCAGCTGTCGTCGTTCGCCGACGAGGTGACCCGGGTCGCGCGGGAGGTGGGCATCGAGGGCAAGCTGGGCGGCCAGGCCCAGGTGCGCGGCGTCTCCGGCACCTGGCGCGACCTGACGGAGAACGTCAACCAGCTCGCCGGCAACCTGACCAGCCAGGTCCGCAACATCTCCCAGGTCTCCACCGCCGTCGCCAAGGGCGACCTCAGCCAGAAGATCACGGTCGACGCGCAGGGCGAGATCCTGGAGCTGAAGAACACCGTCAACACGATGGTGGACCAGCTCTCGTCGTTCGCCGACGAGGTGACCCGGGTGGCCCGCGAGGTGGGCACGGAGGGCAAGCTGGGTGGTCAGGCCCAGGTCAAGGGCGTCTCCGGTACGTGGCGGGACCTGACGGACAACGTGAACTCGATGGCGTCGAACCTGACGTCGCAGGTGCGCAACATCGCCTCGGTGACCACGGCGGTGGCGAAGGGCGACCTGTCGCAGAAGATCACGGTGGACGCCCGCGGCGAGATCCTGGCGCTGAAGTCGACGGTCAACACGATGGTGGACCAGCTCTCGTCGTTCGCCGACGAGGTGACCCGGGTGGCCCGCGAGGTGGGCACGGAGGGCAAGCTGGGCGGTCAGGCCCAGGTGCGCGGCGTCGCCGGCACCTGGCGCGACCTGACGGACAACGTGAACTCGATGGCGTCCAACCTGACCGCCCAGGTGCGCAACATCGCCCAGGTCTCCACCGCCGTCGCGAAGGGCGACCTCAGCCAGAAGATCACGGTCGACGCGCAGGGCGAGATCCTGGAGCTGAAGTCGACCGTGAACACGATGGTGGACCAGCTCTCGTCGTTCGCCGACGAGGTGACCCGGGTGGCCCGCGAGGTGGGCACGGAGGGCAAGCTGGGCGGTCAGGCCCAGGTCAAGGGCGTCTCCGGTACGTGGCGGGACCTGACGGACAACGTGAACTCGATGGCGTCGAACCTGACGTCGCAGGTGCGCAA